>JANLXV010000321.1:0-7474 GCA_031365305.1 Chitinophagaceae bacterium | reverse complement strand
CAAAGGCATTCCGGTACTGGGTATAAATTACGGCAGGTTAGGTTTTTTAGCCAGCATTGGTAAAGATGAATTACGCACCGCAGTTAATGCGCTTGTAAACCGCACTTATGTGCTTGACCAAAGAACGCTGCTGCATCTTGATGCCAACACTTCTCTTTTCGGCCAAACACCTTATTGTTTAAATGAGATCACTATCCATAAAAAGGATACATCGCCAATGATCAAAATTCACACTTACCTGAATGGTGAATTTTTAAATACTTATTGGGCCGACGGGCTTATAGTAGCTACGCCTACGGGTTCTACAGGTTATTCGCTCAGTTGCAATGGGCCGGTAATATTTCCTGACTCGGCAAGTTTTGTAATAACGCCGGTATCGCCCCATAATTTAAATATCAGGCCCATCATTGTGCCCGATGATAATATTATTTCTTTTGAAGTAGAAGGCAGAACTGATGGGTTTTTGTGTACGTTGGATAGCCGCCGGGAAATTGTAGATAAAGATGTTCAACTGGCGGTGAAAAAAGAAAGCTTTAGCATGAACCTGATTCGCCTGAACGAAAATAATTTTTTACAAACGCTCAGAAATAAATTATCCTGGGGGCTTGATAAAAGAAATTGATAAATTCGCACCCTTTAATTTTGGATGTTCAATAACACTTTAGTTTTTTCGTTTAAAGCAACATTACATTACTTTGCTACCGTCATGACAAGAACACTAACCTTATTACTACTAACTTTCTGCTCATTTGCAGCTTTTGCTCAAAACGAATATGTTCAACAGGGAGAATTTGGCGTTACCGTTGGCGCAGCGCATTATTTTGGCGACTTAAATAACAGGGCCGCCTTTAACCGGCCCAAACCTGCAATAGGCGCTTTTTTTAGAAAACAATTTGGCAATTATGTAGGCCTGCGTGTTGCCGGGCATTTTGCCCAGCTTGGCTATAGTGATATTTACAGTAAAAACGAATTTCAAAAAAGGCGAAACCTCAGTTTCAATACCAATATTTTTGAATTGAGCCTGCAGGGCGATTTCAATTTTTTCAAATTCACGCCATACGATGCTGCTAACAGCTTTACCCCTTATATTACTTTTGGTGTAGGCCTGTTCAGCTACGATCCGTTTGCCTATTACCATAATCAAAAATACTTTTTACGTCCTCTGAATACTGAAGGACAAACGTTTTACAAAAACCGTAAGGCCTATAGCTCTATGGGCATTGCTTTCCCGATAGGTGGCGGGGTTAAATACAGTTTAACTCAGAATATCAACCTGTCGTTTGAGGTAGCGTATCGCTTTACCATGTCTGATTATATTGATGATGTAAGCTCAACTTATATTGGTATAGATAAATTTCCGGCCCCAAACGGTCAACCTTCTATAGGCGGCATTTTACAGGACAGGTCTTTTGAAACAGGCGAACGCATTGGGCTTGAAGGCCGTCAGCGGGGTTTTAGCAAACAAAGAGACTCTTATGTTTTTGCAGAAGTCGGTTTATCATTCAACCTGAGTTCATACCGCTGTCCATCTGCGGAATAAGTCAAGGGGATCATTGGTCATCAAGTCATTGACTATTGAAAATTGAATATTGAATATTTTTCACTCTTCGTTGTTCGTTGTTCATTGTTCAAACTTCACTACAACTAATTCATTACTTTTACTCGCTCCAGGTCAGGCCGGCAGCCTGACTTTAATACGCAATGTTGATGAGTTTAAAGGATAAAATTGATGTCTCCAGGCTTCCACGTCACATTGCAATAATTATGGATGGTAATGGCCGGTGGGCTAAAGAACAGGGTAAAGACAGGCTTTTTGGTCATTATCATGGTGTAGAAAGCGTGCGGAATATTGTTGAAGGTTGTGCCGAACTTGGCATAGAATATCTCACCTTATATGCCTTTAGCACTGAAAACTGGGACCGCCCTAAAGATGAGGTTACCGGCCTGATGGAATTATTAGTGCAAACCATTAAACAAGAAGTAAGCACATTAAATAAAAATAATATCAGTCTTCATGTTATTGGTAATCTCGGCCTCTTACCCGATTCTGCCAGGAATGAATTGAACGAAGCCTGTAATGAAACAGCCGCTAACACCGGCTTAAATCTGGTAATGGCTTTAAGTTATAGCAGCCGGTGGGAGTTAACAAATGCTTTGCAACAGGTAGCCTACGATGTAAAAGATCAAAAAATTTTACCTGAAGATATCAACCAGGACACGTGGCAAAAATATTTGACTACCGGAAGTATACCTGATCCTGAATTAATGATCAGGACCAGTGGCGAATACAGGATCAGTAACTTTTTATTATACCAGGCAGCTTATGCCGAATTATATTTTACTAATACGCTGTGGCCCGACTTTAGAAAAGAAAATTTATATGAAGCAATAATTGATTTTCAGGCCCGTGAAAGACGCTTTGGCAAAACGGGCGAACAGCTTCAACTGCCCACCGTTTCTAATTCTTAAACATCCCTTCACCCTGCTATTTAACAAATACTTTTAATAATTGAAATTAACTTGCCCGTTTCTAAACAAAGGTTTGATGCTCAAGATTTACCAGGCTGGCTCTATAGCACTTAGTTGCTTATTTTTTTTCAATGTTTCGCAGGCCCAGGTAAGTATAGATACCGTTCCGGCATCAAGTTTACCTAAAGATTCGTTACGATCTCCGGTTTCGATTGTTGATACAATTCCTGTGGCAACAGATAGTTCAAAAGCCATACTTATTCCAGCACCCCAGCAAATTGATACTACACCTACTTCTATAAATGTTGGCCTTGAGCAAATATTCGATTCAAAAACACCTAAAGAATATATCATTGGTGATATTAAGGTTACGGGTGCAAAATCATTTGACCCGGGACTTATTATTTCCATCTCCGGCCTCGCTGTTGGCGATAAGGTAATGTTGCCGGGTGCTGATAATTTTAGTCATGCTATCACCAACCTGTGGAAGCAAAATCTTATCTCAGATGTTGAGATCTACTTTACCAAACTGGTTGATAAAAGTTTGTCTGTTGAAATAAATGTAACCGAACGTCCGAGGTTATCTTCTTTTAAATTCAAGGGCATAAAAAAAGGTGAAGCTGATGAACTTGATCCTAAAACAGGGCTGGTAAAAGGGCGTGTGGTTACTGAAAATATGAAACGTACAGCTATTGACAACATTAAAAAGTTTTATGTTGATAAAGGCTTCCGCAATACAACAGTTGAGGTTACAGAACAAAAAGATCCCACCAACCCGAATGCTATTGTTATAGTATTTAATGTGGCTAAAAATGGTAAGGTAAAAATTAATGAAATCAATTTTGCGGGAAATGCTAACGTTGCTGATTCACGGCTAAAAAAGAAAATGAAAGGCACAAAGGAAATGACCCGTATTACGCTTTTCCCTCCCGTAAACAATTTGCCTTACAGCGATAAAGCCAACCAATTAACTTTTAAGCACTATGTAAAAGATTATGGCTTTTTATCAGGCACAAAAACTAAAGAACTTATTGACCCTTACTTTCGCTTTAAGCCATTAAGCTCATCTAAGTTTAACGAAACAAAATACAAGGAAGATAAAAGTAAGGTAATTGATTACTATAATGCCTTAGGTTATCGTGATGCCGATGTTATTGCGGATACTCAATATTACAACAGCAAAGGCAATTTAAACATTGCTATTAAAGTAAATGAAGGCCGGCAATATTATTTTGGAAATACAACATGGCGTGGCAACACAAAATACAGCGATTCTATACTAAGTGTAATTCTTGGTATTAAAAAAGGAGACATTTATAACCTTGAGACACTCAATAAAAAATTAGGAAAAGAAAACTCGCAGGATGGTGGCGACATCAGTAGTTTATACCAGGACGATGGTTACCTGTTCTTCAGAATTGAGCCCGTTGAAACTGCGGTTTATAATGATACGATTGATCATGAGATAAGATTAACTGAAGGCCCACAGGCTACTATCGGCAAAGTAGATATTACCGGTAATGATAAAACTAAAGACTATGTGATCAGGAGAGAATTAAGAACAATACCCGGTGAAAAATTCAGCAAATCAGATTTGGTAAGAACACAGAGAGAACTTTCACAGTTAGGTTATTTTAACCCTGAAAAAATTACACCGAATATTGTACCGAATGCAGATAATGGCACCGTTGATATCACCTGGGGGCTTGAAGAAAAATCTTCTGACCAGTTGGAACTTTCTGCAGGCTTCGGCGGCGGTATTGGATTAACAGGCACCCTGGGTGTTACGTTCAATAATTTTTCTATTAATAAAATATTTTCTAAAACGGCCTGGTCGCCATTGCCAACCGGTGATGGACAAAAACTAAGTTTAAGAGTTCAGAGCAATGGCAAAGCTTTCCGGTCTTATAACTTCTCTTTTACTGAGCCATGGCTTGGTGGAAAGAAACGGAACTCATTTACGGTAAGTTATTACAATACCAAATATTCAAACGCTTATGACCCATTCACCGGCAGATACTCCAATGCTTATGCTGATTCATCTTTTATAAAAACAACCGGTTTTAGTGTATCATTGGGCAAGCAATTAAAATGGCCCGACGATTATTTTTCTTTGGTGTATTCTCTAAACCTGCAGCAATACCAGTTAAAAAATTATAATATTTTTCCCGGTCTCACCAACGGTAATTCAACTAATGTGAGTTTTAAAGTGGCATTAGCACGCAGTTCTGCAGGTCCCAATCCTATCTTTCCTACAAGTGGCTCTAATTTTTTGCTGAGCTTACAACTTACACCGCCATATTCACTATTTAGAAATTCAGGATTTTATACCACTGCATCCAACCAATATAAGTTGGTAGAATTTCATAAAGAGCGCTTCAACGCTGAATGGTATGTACCAATAGGCACACCGCATGGTGCGGAAAAAAACAAGCAGTTTGTATTTAAAGCCGCTGCTAAATACGGTTTTATAGGCAGATATTCTAACAAGACAGACATTTCTCCTTTTGAAAGATTTCAATTGGGCGATGCAGGTTTGAGTAACAACTTTTCATTGCTTGGTTATGATATTATTGCACACCGGGGTTATCCTATTTATGATAATTCAAATCCTAAAATCAATCCTGATAAGTCCAGTGCAGGCGAGTTCTTTACCATATTCAATAAGTACACACTTGAGTTAAGATATCCTTTTAGTACAAGTGCCAGCAGCACTATTTATGGTCTTACCTTTTTTGAAGCTGCCAATGGCTGGTTTAAATTCGAGGATTATAATCCATTTAAATTACGTCGTTCAGTTGGTGTAGGCATGCGTTTCTTTCTGCCCATGTTTGGTTTACTTGGTTTTGATTATGGTGTGGGACTTGACAGAATTACGGAAGGACAAGGCCTAAAATCTGCGGCAAAATTTACATTCATGCTTGGTCAGGAACCGGAATAAGTTATATTCATTCCAAAATTTATTGTATGATAAAAAGATTTGTTTTATCGCTGCTGATTATTACAGCGCTTGGCAACATATCTCATGCTCAACGTTACGCTGTTATAGATTCAAAATACATTTTAAGCAAGGTGCCTGAGTATAAAGCAGCCCAGGAAAAACTCAACCAATACAGTGAACAATGGCAACAGGAGATTGATGAAAAATCTGCCGAATTGGATAAAATGAACAAAGATTATGAGGCAGAGCAGGTAATGCTTAGCGATGATCTTAAAAAGAAACGTGAAGATGAATTATTTAACAGGCAGAAAGAAGTAAATGACCTTCAAAAGAAACGGTTTGGTTATGAGGGAGATATCTTTAAAAAGCGGCAGGAACTTATAAAACCTATACAGGATAAAGTATATAATGCCGTGCAAAAGCTTGCTACATCTAAATTATATGATTTTATTTTAGATAAAAGTGAAGGAATTACGGTTATCTTTGCCGACCCAAAATTGGACCGTAGTGATGATGTGTTGAAAGAGATGGGTGTTAAATAATATGTAAAGGCCCTTCAACATGCAGCCTAAAGACTTTAAACACGCACTTTAAATAAAACAGAAAAACAACAATGAAAAAATTGATTATTGCCCTCGTAATGGTTGCAGGCACAGTAGGACTATCCACCTCAGCAGAAGCCCAGAAGATAGGCTACTTAAGCGCTGATGAAATTATTGCTTTAATGCCTGAGGCAGCAAGAGTTGATACACAACTAAACCAGTATCAGCAATCACTGTATACCAATGCGCAGGATAAACAGGCTGAATTAAACGACGCTGTTGCAAAATTTTATAAAGATTCAGCAACAATGACAGCAAGCCTTAAAGAGGTTAAGCGTAAAGATCTGCAGACCAAAGTTCAGGAGTTAAGTGGTGAGGAACAACGTATTCAAAATATGTTCGAACAAAAACGCCAGGAACTGTCTCAACCAATTCAAAGAAAATTACAGGGTGCCATACAGGAAGTAGCTAAAGAAAGCGGCTATGCTTATGTGTTCCCTAAAGAAGCATTATTGGTTATGCCGCCGGCAGATGACATTTCTCCTTTGGTTAGAAAGAAACTTGGCCTTAGAGAACCTTCTGCTGCAAAGCCTGCAACAACAGCGCCTGTTACAGCACCTAAAAAATAAATTCGTAAATCATTTGATGAAGCCATCTCTTAAAACCAGGTGGCTTTTTTATTTTTGGCGATGGAAAAATATAATCCAATTGGTGTTTTTGATTCAGGTTATGGCGGGTTAACAGTGCTTAGAGAACTGATTGTTGAACTTCCGCAATACGATTATTTATACCTCGGGGATAATGCCAGGGCACCGTATGGCAACCGTAGTTTTGAAACGGTGTATCATTACACTAAGGAATGTGTTGATTGGTTTTTTGCGCAGGGTTGTACATTAGTGATACTGGCCTGTAACACAGCTTCAGCCAAGGCTTTACGAAGCATACAACAAAATCATCTTGTCAAAAATTATCCGGGTAAACGTGTACTCGGTGTGATCAGGCCAACCACAGAAATCATCGGGCAGCAGAGTAGTACGCAACATATTGGCATACTTGCTACAAATGGTACTGTTCAATCTGCATCATATCCCATCGAAATAAAAAAGTTTTATCCTGAAGCCAAAGTGTACCAGCAGGCCTGCCCTATGTGGGTGCCATTGGTTGAAAATGATGAATATAACAGCAAAGGCGCTGATTATTTTATAAAAAAGGACATAGATCAATTATTAAATCACTCTAATAAGATTGACACCATTTTACTGGCCTGTACACATTATCCATTGTTGATCAATAAAATAAAGGAAACAGTCGCAGATAATATCAACGTTGTTTCCCAGGGAGAAATAGTTGCCAAAAGCCTTATCAACTATTTGGAAAGGCATCCTGAAATTGAGACGGAAATCACAAAGAACGGATCCTCGACCGCCATGTGCCGACCATCCGCAGCCGGTACAAGACACAACGCGACGCGATGCTGGTAGCACTCGCGCGCGAGATGGCTTTCGGCGCGAGGGATCGCTGC
>JANLXV010000291.1:0-2373 GCA_031365305.1 Chitinophagaceae bacterium | reverse complement strand
ATGTTCTCCCGGAAAACCCTGTTGCCAGCGATTCTTTTTGATGCGGCCATAACACCGCCGGATAAATATTATTAGAGATTAAATGACTTTTTAAAACATCTCGTTTATCGTTACTACCTAAGTACATTATTAAGCCCAACGGGCAAATATTTCTGCTATTTTCAACATTCCATAAAATATTTTTAGCGTTCACTAAATCAATTAGGCAGTTATAATTATGAATTTTCTTTTCCTTTAAAATCTTTAAATCAAAATCATTTATAAGCTTAACAATACCGGCAGGAAGGCTGGCAACTGTTTCGCTTTTATGAAATAATGATTCACTATTTAAATAAAGTGTTCTGAAATGCGCCTTTTCTATATTGCCGTTTTCTAAATAGAGTTTTTTCAAAAGCATTGCTGAGAGTTTCATATAAACAATGCTATTACTTAAATTATTTTCTGATGGAAGCGGCGGTAGTTGAAGTGCAGCCGGTGACCACAATAACCCTCCCGCCGGAACAGGAATTGTTTTACGTATAGATGCAAAGCAATAATCAGCAGTGCTATTTAAAGCCCATTCTGAAATCAGGTCATGCGTATGATCTTCGACGGTAAACGCATTTTTAATATTTATCCTCGATGCGGTATTAAACCCAAAATAGTTAACGTGCACTATAACATTTTCTTTCCTGTCAATTTGTGATACTTCCAACTGTTTGCTATTATAAGGCCCATCTTCATAATAATAAATATTTATGCGCAATCCCTGAAGAAAAGAGTCAACATCGTGGCAATAATAAGTAGGCAAATACAAATTTTTCCAATTGTAAGCGCTTATTCCAAAACTTAATAAACTGAAAAGAGCTGATCGTCCGGAGAAATAAATAACAGCCCCTGGAAAGATTTTATTAATGCAGCAATGCCCGGTACTTGCGGTAATGTTTTCTACGAAATGGTAATCAGAACCATATTCAATTTGCATGATGTAAACTGTTCTATGAAATGATAATTAGTAAGTTTAAAAATTAATAACAGAATTTCTTATTATAAAATATTGGAATAAACTGTGCGATGTTATTTTGAAACGCCGGCTTCTCCTATTATATATGAATCCAGATATGGGTACTTTGATGTTAACCTTGAGTAAGCATTTTCAAGCATTGAGATTAAAGCGGGGTCTGTCAATTTAGAGCTTTCCGCACTTGTAAAAGGCGTGGCAGATGCAATATCAGCTTCGCAGGAGAAACCCTGACCTTCAATCATTTTTTTAACCTGAATTAATACTTTTTCCGGCTTATTGCAAACCTCATCATACTTAACAAAAAGCTTATTCGTATAAGGTATAGTTTTTAGTTGTTCCAGATACTCGTGTTCCAGAAACAAAACCTGACCCACAACCTGTGTATAGATATCTTCATCTTTCAACCATTCGTATTGGCGTGGTTTTATGGACACCCATGAATCTATACTGCCAAGCATTTTCTCTCTATATTTTAAAAGAGATATAGCATTATCTATATAATTTCTTTTAATGTAGATATAACAGGTTTTAGGGAGATATTGAAACAAGCGGCTGGAATGAAAGCCTAACAAAACAGATTTGAAAAGGATTGGGCATTCAAACACATTCGTCATGTTTAGCAATACTTTTTTTAGCATTTCCCAATTAATATTTTTTTCATGTTCTGCTGTCTTCTGTTGAAGATCAGGATAGGCAAGATGGTAGTTCCAGAAATAGGTAAACTCATGAGGCTCGTAAACATTATTTGTCCGGCCAAAAAAAGAAGTAAAGCTTGATTGGTATGCCTGACCCAGTAATTTTTTTGAAAGTTGTATTCCAAATAAAGGGGCCTTCCAAAATGCCGCTATAAGATTATTAATATAACCAACTTTAAGATAGGTGAAAATAATTTGCGTTAGCAGGGTTGTTCCTGAACGTGCTGCACCAATGATATGAATCGTGGGATATTTCTCCTCTAAGTCTTTATACAATGTTTGTTCTATTTCATGTAACGAGGCATTTAATAGTGATAAATAAGATTCAAATTCCTGGTCTTTTGCAAATGCTTTTGTCAGTGGTTGCTCTATCCTCATTTAGGTTAATTTGTACCATCGAAAGGTTGGTTATTTAAAGTTTTGCCTTCTATGTTTTCTCTCTTAATTACTTTAACAATGGTTAAAAACAATATTTTTAAATTTAAAAAAAAACTTTTGTTATCAACGTACCATACATCCATCTTAAATCTTTCAGTGAAAGATATTTCGTTTCTTCCATTAACCTGGGCCCAACCCGTAATGCCCGGCTTTACTTCATGTCTGCGTATTTGATCTCCGCGGTAAAGTTGAATGTATTTCATCCGCAGTGGTCGGGGGCCAACAAAACTCATGTCG
>JANLXV010000284.1:0-32181 GCA_031365305.1 Chitinophagaceae bacterium | reverse complement strand
TAATTGATAAATTAATTCCATCAATCTCTTACAATCCTTTCTTTCAGCTTTCCTGATTTTTATATCATCCATAATTTGTGAAAAATATAGATTCTTATGCAATTAGTTTATGTACTTCTTCTGTGCAGGCTTTATTTAAGTAAGTAAGCTGCAACGTATTTAAAATAATAAGGGAGAATTTTTTTAACAACTATCTCTAACCAAGCCTCGTGGATAAGCAAAAATTGCATTTTAATCTACTTATGCCTTCACCTGCAATCGTAATTTTATTTATTAAGATGAGTAAAATTATGCTAATGCCTGCTCAAGATCGTTTAAGATATCTTCGATGTTTTCAATACCAACACTCATCCTTATCAAACCGTCGCTAATGCCATATTTTTCTCTTTGCTCCTTCGGTACGCCATAATGCGTCATGGAGGCAGGATGAGACAACAACGTATCACAGGTGCCAAGAGAAACGGCACGTACGCACATCTTCAATTTATTGATGAATTTAGTACCGCCTTCAAGCCCTTCTTTCAATTCAAAGCTTAACATAGCGCCGGGATGCCGCATTTGTTTTTTTGAAACGAGATGATCAGCATGTTCAGGCAGCCCCAAATAATTTACTTTATAAATGTTCTTATGATCTTTAAGAAAATCAGCCACCTTAACAGCATTGCTGCAATGTCTTTCCATTCTTACTTCCAGCGTCTTCATGCCCTGCGTAAGTAAAAAAGCATCAAAGGCATTGCTGTTACCGCCAAGCAACCGGTGAACTTTCGTCATCCTCGTTTCCATAAATGCCACATTCCTTCCCAATAATGCGCCGCCTATAGCAGTGCCATGGCCATTCAAAAATTTCGTGGTTGAATGAAAAACATAATCCACATTATATTTAAATGGCTGTTGCAAGAATGGTGTGGCAAAAGTATTGTCAACCGCAACAATGCAACTGTATTGTTTCCCAAGATTTGCCAGCGCTTCAATATCCACGCACTGGATGGTAGGATTAGCAGGAGTTTCCAGGTAAACCATTTTTATTGCTGCATCATTTTTTAAAGCTTCTTCAGCTTTATTCAAATCCCGCAGATCAACAATAATGGCTTCGATATTTAATTCGGGCAATACTTTTTGCATCAGTTCCTGCGTACCGCCGTATAGTGAGAAGTGTGATAAAATTTTGTCACCGGCTTTAAGATTACCCAACAGGAGTGTAGACAATGCGGCCATGCCGCTGGCATGAAGAATGGCTTTTAGCCGCAGAGGTTGTCCATCATTATCATTCAACTTAAAGGCTTCAAGTGCCGCAATTTTTTCTTCGGCTTCAGTCATGGTCGGGTTGCCCCAGCGGCTGTAGATATATCCTTTTTCTTCGCCACTGAATCTCCGCATGCCCTGTTCAGCATTGTCAAATACATAAGTGCTGCTTGCATATAAAGGCGTTAAATGCGCATTGCTTTCGTCCTGCACATGCCCGCTATGTATAGCAACTGATCCTATACCTGAAAGTGTAAGTTTTGTAGAATCCATAGTATAATATAATTGTCACCCGGTAAAGGTGATCGTAAGGAAGTAAGAAATAATTACTGTATGTATAGCGATTGCAATATATTAATGTGCATCAATTGGAATCATAAGCCCATTTAACCAGTGTAGCGCCCCAGGTAAATCCTCCGCCAAAAGCAGCTAACACAATGTTATCACCCTTCTTTAATTGCTTTTCCCATTCCCAGAGGCAAAGCGGAATAGTAGCAGACGTTGTATTACCATAGCGCTGAATGTTAAGCATCACCTTTTCAATTGGCAGACCCATGCGGCTTGCTGTGGCATCAATTATTCTTTTGTTGGCCTGGTGAGGTACCAGCCATGCGATATCATCCCCGGTCAAATGATTTCTTTCAAGCAATTCGTACGATACATCGGCCATACCTTTTACGGCAAATTTAAAAACCGAGGGCCCCTCCTGGAAAATGAAATGTTCCTTCGCCATTACGGTTTCAACACTTGCAGGTTTTAAAGATCCGCCTGCTTTCATGTGTAGAAAATCTCTGCCGCTACCATCGCTTTTAAGCAGGCTATCTAATACGCCAAAGCCTTCAGTGTCGGGCTCAAGCAAAATAGCACCCGCAGCGTCGCCAAAAAGCACACAGGTTTTACGATCAGTATAATCAACAATACCGCTCATTTTATCTGAACCAACAACAACAACTTTTTTGTACCGCTTACTTTCTATAAAGGCAGCGCCTGTAGTTACCCCAAATAAAAAGCCGGAACAGGCAGCTCCCAGGTCGAAGCCAAAAGCATTTGTGGCGCCTATCTTATCACAGATGATATTTGCTGTAGCCGGAAACGTCATATCTGGTGTTACTGTACAGCAGATCAAACAATCAATGTCTTTTACGTCAATGCCCCTTTTTTTGCACAACTCCAAAACGGCGGGGGCGCCCATATCTGAAACACCTTTATTTTCACCTTTCAAAATCCGTCTTTCTTCAACACCGGTCCTTGTTTTTATCCATTCGTCGGTTGTGTCAACCATCTTTTCAAGCTCGGCATTGGTTAAAACATAATCGGGAACGTAGCCGCCTACTGCAGTAATTGCAGCCGTAATTTTTTCACTCATTTATTAGTCTTTAGTACCAGCAATCTTTAAAAGATCAGCCTGCAATGTATTAACTTAAATGCAGTTTTTTAAAAGATTGTAATTATTGTTATTGGTAATCTAAAACGCTATTTTTGTTGCCTTAACCAAAGAATGATAGCTTATCTCAGTGGCAAATTTGCCTATATAAATCCTACCACTGTTTATGTAGATGTAGCGGGTGTAGGTTATGATGTGAACATTAGTTTAAATACATATAGCGCTATTCAGAATTTAAAAGAAGGGAAACTGTATACGCATTTATTAATTAAAGAAGATGCGCATACAATTTTTGGTTTTTTTGATAAGCAGGAAAAGGATATGTTTATCATGTTGATTGGTGTTTCAGGTGTGGGTGCAGCTACGGCAAGGCTTATGCTGTCTAACATGCAGCCCGATGAAATTGCGAAGGCCATTTTGAATGCAAACGCCAGATTGCTTGAAAGCATAAAAGGTATTGGACGTAAAACGGCTGAAAGGCTTGTGCTGGAGTTAAGAGATAAAGTGAGTAAACAACCGGTAGATCTTTCAGTAATACCTGCGAGGGGCAATAGTTTACAGGCTGATGCGTTAAATGCTTTAGTAGCCCTGGGTATTAACAAGGCAGTTGCAGAAACTGCAGTAGGTAAAGTTTTAAGTAGTGAACCAGGCGATAGCCAGTTAGAACACATCATAAAAAAAGCGCTAAAATCCATTTGATAGAATTTTACCCCACTAATTTTTCGGACTCTTGCTTAAAAGACTTTTTGCCCCGGCTTCTTTTGGCTTTAAGATAATCTGCTGTATTCAAATTGTACTATGTATTGCTATGCCAGCACAGGCAGAAATACATACATCAGAATTTGAATATTACCTGCAGGATACGGTACCACAGGTTATTAGTACCGATAGTTTAAGATTTCCGATAAACGATCGCCGCTCAGATTTTCTATCCACGCCGTCTTCAACATTTGATCTTGGCAAGCCTGCTAATATTAAGGACTCTGTTGTATACGACCCTGTAACCAAACAGTATATTGTTTATGAGAAAATAGGTAATCGCTTTTACCGCACGCCCACCACTTACACTTCAGAAGAATTTATACAAATGCAGGGGCAAAAGGAAGAAGCTGAATACTTTAAAAAGAGAGCTAACACTTTAAGTGTTTTAAACCGGGGGTTGATAAAACCAAAGTTGAACGTGTATGATAAATTGTTCAACAGGCTTTTCGGAAATGGTAAAATAGAAATTCAGCCGCAAGGTAATGTAGACATTACTGCAGGTTACCAGGGCCAAAATATAAAAAATCCCACTTTGCCGGAAAGAGCGAGAAAAAATGGTGGTTTTGATTTTGACATGGCGGCTCAGCTCAGTGTAAACGCCAATATAGGCGATAAACTTAAATTCCCGATTGCTTATAATACACTCGCTAATTTCGATTTTAGCAACCAGCTTAAATTAGATTATTCCGGTCTTGATGATGAAATTTTAAAAAGATTTGAGGCCGGTAATGTTTCCTTCCCCTCAAGAAGCACTTTAATACCCGGCGCACAATCACTCTTCGGCATAAAAACCGAGCTACAGTTTGGAAAGCTTTTCGTTACTACGGTTCTGGCTAATCAAAAATCGCAACGCCAATCTGTAAACCTGCAGGGTGGTGCTGCTGCGCAAACTTTTGAAATTAAAGGAGATGATTATGAAGAAAACCGCCACTTTTTATTAGGCCAGTATTTTCATGATAATTACAACAAGGCAATGAAAAACTTGCCGGCAGTTACCACGCCTGTCCAAATTTTAAGATTAGAAGTTTGGGTTACCAATAAAAATGGTACAACAACGGAAGCCAGAGATATTGTTGGCCTGATGGACCTCGGGGAGCAACAGCCGTTTTTCCCATTCACAGTTACAGGAACCTTACCTTCCAATGGCACCAACAGCGAGTACAATACAATTCTTTCCAACCCTAATGCCAGGAGTTCGGCGCTTATCACAAATCAGTTGCTTAACCTCGGTTTAAAACCCGTACAGGATTTTGAAAAAACCTACGCCAGGAAACTCGATTCTTCCCAGTACATCTATAACAGCAAAATTGGTTTTGTATCATTAAACCAGCCGCTTCAACCCGATGAGGTTTTGGGCGTAGCTTATCAATACACATACAATGGACGTGTGTACCAGGTTGGTGAATTTTCACAGGATATCCCGCCAGATACAACTTCAGGTGTACAAAAAGTTTTATTCTTAAAATTATTAAAAGCCACTTCCCAAAGGACCAACCTGCCCATTTGGGACCTGATGATGAAGAATGTATACAGCGTTGGTTATGGCACTTTGGAACGGCAGGATTTTAAGTTAGATGTGTTGTTCCAGGAGCCTGGCTTTGGTGCTAAACGGTATGTGCCTTTTGGAAATATCAACCAGGGCACGCCAATATTAACCCTGGTAAATCTTGACCGTTTAAATAATCAAAACGATCCGCAACCGGATGGGGTATTTGACTATGTTGAATATTTTACAGTGATACCGCAATACAGCCGTGTGATATTTCCTGTGCTGGAACCTTTTGGTCGGGATCTTGCTCAACAGATTTATGGGCCGGCTCCGCCTCCAACCGCCGGCGATACGTTGTTTTATGCCTTGTACGATTCTATTAAAGCAGTGGCTCAGCAATTTCCTAACCTTGACCGGTTTCTTTTAAGAGGATCTGCAAAAACTTCTTCGTCCACTGATATCAGCATTGGCTATAATATTCCGCAGGGCTCAGTAAATGTTACAGCCGGCGGACAGCAGCTTCGTGAAAATATTGACTACACTGTTAACTATGATCTTGGCACAATAAAAATAATTAACCAGGCCATTATTAACGCCGGTTTGCCGGTACAGGTAAACTTTGAAAACAATGCCTCTTTCGGTTTGCAGCAACGGAATTATATGGCTTTGCGCTTAGACTACCTGGCAAAAAATACAGCAAAAGAACAACTGTCCCTTGGTGGAACTATTGTAAGATTGGGGGAACGCCCTTATTTTACCAAGGTAGATTATGGCGAAGATCCTATCCGCAATACGATGTACGGGCTTGACATGAGCTATCGCAGGGATGTGCCAAGGTTAACCAAAATTTTAGATAAGCTTCCATTTTATAATGCTACTGCACCGTCGAATATTACAGCTTATGTTGAGGGGGCATATTTAAAACCAGGTCATGCGCCGCAAATTGGCAAAGGCAATAATGGCCTTGTTTACATAGATGATTTTGAAGGCAGTAAAAGTGATATTGATCTAAGGTTTCCGCCAATAAGCTGGGCTCTGGCTTCAACGCCGCTTGGTGCTACGGATAGAAACGGCACGTTGATTTTTCCTGAAGCCTCGTCAAGCAATAGTATAGATTATGGCAAGAACAGGGCAAAGATTGCCTGGTACCAGATAGAGCCGATATTACAGGATCCGAGGAATATTAACAATCCTGTTAAAGACAAAGAAGGATTATCTGATCCACGGGTAAGGGCCATCTCTCAAACAGAAATATTTCCGCAACGGTCAAATGACTTTGGGCAGAACCAGCTCATCACTTTTGACCTGGCGTATTATCCTACAGAAAAAGGTCCATATAATTATGATGCCTCCGCTGCAGGTGTGCAATCCAATGGAAAATTATTAAACCCTAAAAGCCGCTGGGGTGGCTTAATGCGGAATATTGACCAGACAGATTTTGAAACCGGTAACGTGGAATACATTGAATGCTGGATACAGGATCCATTTATTAACACGACTCAAAGACCAAGTGCTGACCAGTCCACCGGCGGAAAGTTTTATATTAACCTTGGCAATGTGTCTGAAGATGTTTTAAAAGATTCAAGACGGTTTTTTGAGAATGGTTTGCCAACACCTAATGCGCCAACCCAGGTTGATAACTCTGCCTGGGGAAGAGTGCCAAGAAATCCTGCACAGTTAACCAATGCTTTTAGTAACGACCCCGCTGACAGGCCTTTGCAAGATGTTGGATTTGATGGATTGAATGACAGCGGCGAAATAGCTAAAAGAACGCCTGATTATTTAAGTGTGTTATCCTCAATCTTTGGCGCAAATTCGCCGGCTTATCAAAATGCATTGGCAGACCCTTCTAATGATAATTATCATTATTATCGTGGCGATGATTATGATGCGCAAAGTTTAGGTTTGCTTGGCCGGTACAAGAAGTTTAATAACCCGCAGGGCAATTCGCCAGTAGCTTCTACCAATTCTCAATTTTCATCAGCAGCTACCTTATATCCCGATCAGGAAGATCTGAATCGTGACAATACCTTAAATGAAACGGAAGAATATTTTCAATACATCGTTGACCTAAAACCACCGTCTGCACCTGAAATGCAGATCGGTCAAAATTATATTGTTGATAAAAAATCTGTTGCTGTAAACCTGGTGAATGGTACAACCAGAAGTGAAACGTGGTACCAGTTAAGAATTCCGATCAACTCTTTTTCAAGTAAAGTCGGTAACATTCCGGATTTTAAATCAATACGTTTTATCAGGATGTTTTTGACCGATTTTGAAGATAGCGTGGTAGTACGTTTTGGCAAACTTGACCTGGTGAGAAACGTGTGGCGTAAGTTTAAATACAATATTGATTCGACAGGTATTTATGCGCCGGATAAATCTTTTTCAGAATTAAATGTTGGCGCAGTAAATATTGAAGAAAATGATAAACGCCAGCCCTTACCTTATCGTACGCCTACAGAAATTGAAAGGGTGCAAACGCTCAGCAGCAACGGGGTTAACTTATTACAAAATGAACAGTCTTTGTCTTTGAAATTCTGTAATCTTCAGCAGGCAGGTGCAAAAGGCGTATTTCAAACTTTTGCAAACAGGGACATACGCCAGTTTAAAAAACTGAAGATGTTTATACATGCTGAGAAAGCCGTAGATGCTTTCTTAAATGATGATGACCTTACGGCAGTTGTGAGGATAGGAAATGATTTTGTAAGCAATTATTACGAGGTTCGCATTCCCTTAAAACTAACGCCGCTGGAGGCCGCATCTATTACTAATAAAGATCAATACAGTGATACACTTTGGATTTCAAGGAACAGCCTTGATCTTGATCTTGAAATCCTGACAAAAATTAAGATACAGCGAAACGTTTCCAGTTCGCCATTAAATGTTGTTTACCGCCAGCTACAACCCAATGGTCATACCTATTCAATTATGGGTAATCCCAACCTGGGCGAAGTAAAAGGCATTTTATTGGGCGTGGAAAATACCAAACAAATATCTGCCTGCGGCGAAGTATGGTTTAATGAATTAAGGCTTTCATCAATAAATGAAAAAGGCGGATGGGCAGCATTAGGCCGTTTAGATATGACGCTTGCTGATCTTGGAACATTGACGCTTTCTGCCAATACACATTCCAATGGTTTTGGCACCCTTGAGCAAAGAGTTACTGAGCGCTACCGTGATGATTTTACGCAGTTTGATGCCGCTGCTAATCTTGAACTCGGTAAATTATTGCCAAAGCAGGCTGGTCTTTCTATACCGCTATATGCCGGCTATTCCCAAACGGTAAGCACACCTGAATATGATCCCTATGATCTGGATATAAAACTTAAAGATAAATTGGGTTATTCCAGGCGAAGCGACAGGGACTCTATCAGGAAGAATGCTATTGATTTTACATCTATAAAAACATATAATCTTACCAATGTACGAAAGATCAAAACCAATAATAAGAAAGCGAAGATCACGGATATTTCTAATATTGACCTAAGTTATAATTACACCAAAACGCAGGTTCATAATCCGCTGATTGAAAATAACGAGGTTACCAAGCACCATGCGGGGCTGGGATACAACTATGCGCCGGAACCTAAATACATTGAACCTTTTAAAAAGTTCATCAAAACAAAATCACGCTGGCTCGATTTTATCCGCGATTTTAATATAAACCCTCTACCGAGCCAGTTAAGTTTTAAGGCTGATATTTTCAGGCAGTTTGGCGCCTTAAAGCCAAGGAGTGTTGGTGGAGATGTAAAATACAGTATTCCCGAAACCTATGATAAGTACTATACTTTTGATAGGAACTATATCCTGAGATGGGATTTAACGCATTCCTTGAACCTGGATTATACGGCTTTAAATAATGCCCGTATTGATGAACCGTATGGCAGGCTGGATACTAAAGCAAAGCGTGATACTGTGCGACGGAATTTATTAAAAGGGGGAAGAAACGTGGTGTTTGACCAAACGGCCAACTTTACCTACACTGTGCCAACCACAAAATTTCCTTTGCTGGACTGGTCAACCATTCGCTTAAGATATACGGCTAATTACCGCTGGATAGGTGCATCACGGCTGGCTGTAAATCTTGGCAATATTTTAGAGAACGGGCAACAGGAAGAAGCTACGGTACAGCTTGATATGTCAAAGCTTTACAACAAATCAAAATGGTTAAGGGCTTTGGATTTACCACGGCCCAACGACTCAACAAGGCCGGCACCGCCAGTTCAACCTACCGATACCTCTACCAATAAAAAAGGTAAACGCAAAAATACTGATCCAAATGCTGTAGTACAGATCGGTACAGTACCACGTATTTTCGGCAAATTATTAACGAGCGTTAAAACACTAAACTTCACAGTTTCTCAAAATAGCAATACCCGTTTACCTGGCTATACTGACAGCACCCAATATGTTGGGCAAAACTTTAGAAGCATGGAACCCGGCTTTGGTTTTATACTCGGCAGACAGCCTGACTCAGCCTGGTTAAATAAGGCTGCCGCAAGAGGTTTAATTACGAGAGATACACTGTTTAATGACCTTTTCAACCAAACATTCGATCAACGGATTTCACTGGCGGCTCAACTGGAACCTGTCAGAGATCTAACTATTGATCTTAATCTTGATAAAACATTTAATAAAAATTATTCTGAGTTGTTTAAAGACACAACCGGCACGGGTATTGGCTTTGCACATTTGAGTCCGTATGCCGGCGGTGGTTTCAACGTAAGCTATATTGCCTTTAGCACATTGTTTGAAAAGTATGATCCGAACCGGGTATCTAAAACTTTTAATACTTTCCAGGATTATAGAGTCACTCTTGCACAGCGGTTGGGAAAACTAAATCCGTATAGCCAGGTTCAAACGGCAGATGGTTATTACTTAGGTTATGGGCGTTATGCTATTGATGTGTTGATCCCGGCATTTATTGCTGCCTATACCGGTAAAGATCCTCAAAAGGTGAGCCTGATAGATCAAAATAATAAAGGCATAAAATCAAATCCTTTCAGGGGTATAATGCCTAAACCAAACTGGCGGATTTCGTATAACGGGTTAAGCAGTGTTAAGGGCTTTGAAAAAATATTTACTAATTTCTCAATTACACATGCCTATACGGCGAGCTTAAGCATGAACAGTTTTACCTCAGCGCTGTTATACCAGGATGTCTCAAGGTTTGGCTACCCGTCTTTTATTGATACTGTGTCTGATAACTTCATACCATATTATCTTATTCCGAATGTGACCATCAATGAGCAGTTTGCACCATTGCTTGGCTTTGATGTAAGTTTTGTAAACCAGTTGAATGCCAAGTTTGAATTTGTGAAACAACGCCAGCTTAGCCTCAGCCTCATTGATTTCCAGTTGAGTGAAGTGCGTTCTACAGAATATACTATTGGCGCAGGTTTTAGAAAGAGAGGATTGAAACTTCCCTTTAAAGTGCCGTTCACCAAAAAGGATAGTAAAGAGTTAACTAACGAGATCAATTTCAGGTTTGATTTCAGGGTTAGAGATAATGTGACCTCCAACAGCCGGCTTGATCAGCAAAGTGCTTTTGCTACAAACGGCAGTCGTGAAATAACCTTATCACCAACCATAGATTATTACATCAATAACCGAATCAATCTTAAATTATACTTTGATCAGCGGCGTGTGAATCCTTACATCTCTTCATCGGCACCAACCGTAAATACAAGGGCAGGTTTACAGGTTAGGATTTCGCTGGCGCAGTAATACTTTTGACCTAAACTAATTGGAATTCATAAAAAATTATTTTAGAACACGGCCTGTTATGTCGATACTAGTAAAAGCATGAAACTTGATAGATACCAATTAAAATCAGGACGAAACCTTACTACATTTGAATTTTTAAGCGAAGGATCAAAGGGAAAGATTATAAAGCTTGTTCAATTTCAACCAATGAATTTAGTAAACCTCTATAATCTTGCATTTGGTGATTTAGATTTATTAACCGGAAAAATTGATGATAAGGTTATTACTGACAATGACGACAGTGAAAAAGTTTTAGCAACAGTTGTAGCTGCTGTTTACGCATTTACAGGGCAATATTCAGACGCATGGGTTTACGCAACAGGCAGCACAGTCACAAGAACAAGATTATATAGAATGGGTATCAATAGATATTTGGACATTGTAGAAGAAGACTTTGATATTATGGGCGAGGAACAAAGCGAATGGGAATGGTATGAGAAAGGAAAAGATTATCAGGCATTTGCTGTTCATCGTAAAAACCAGTAAATTTAAAATATGAAAACAATGCTTGAAATTAACCAAAAGAAGGTTCCTGCAGTTCGCATTGACCCTTCCCTGGACAAGTACAATAACGTTGTGCTTTTTCCTGAAAAACTTACTAAGGCAAACGAACAACTTAATAAATCTGGTTTTCCAAAACTCCCAAAGAAAAAGCACAACTGTTAACAAAAGTATGTTACGAAACTAATGCCCGACAACACTGACATGGCTATAAACAAAAAGAAATTTTTTTAAACCAATAGCACAAGCTGCATAAACATGCAATAAATTGTCTGAAAGCCGGTTTTAAAGAACTCTAATTATCCTCCGATTTCAAATTATACATCCTAATCTTACCCAAAACAAAAAGCCCGGAAAACTCCAGGGCTTAGGTTAGCAACGGGCCGAATTAAAACTGGTTTAACTGGTAACCTTCTTAAATAAAATAATATAACCGCAAATATTTTTTTTCTTTTGTTTGTTTACCTGTACTGGTTTTATCATGTGATATTCTGAAAACTTCGGAACGTAGGAGTAAGCAATAATGTTACTTTCCATGCCTTGCCCAAAATGCTTTTGATACACCACCTGTTTTTCCTGCCAGTCAAGCATTCTAACTTCATATAATTTGGACGTCATGTCGCCAATAAACGCAATGTGGTACCATGTTCCCTCGGTAAGTGGAACAACCACCGGCATTTCATATTCACTTTCCATCGTCATGCTAGCTGCTTTTACCACGATAAAGCCCTGGCTGGCCATCACAGTTTTTAAACTATCAAGTTGTACTTTGATCGTTGAATCGAAACATGCTGCCTGCCGTATAACGTTTGAATTTTGTGCTTGTACATTGATGCTGATCAATACCATTAAAATCAATAAATGACTTCGCAAAAGGTTTTTCATTTTCAGTTTCAGGATATGTATAAGTGTTTGTTTTTGCTGTTGATTTTAGTTAGATAGTAAACTAATCAAAATCAATACCGCAATACAACCTGCACTTTCCTTTAACGTATGTTTAGCCGATATATTATTTGGCAGAATCTTCTTTTGAAAAGTAAATTGTATTAGCCTGCGCGGTGGGCGTAATCACAAGTTCGTTGATACACACGTGTGCAGGCAGGGAAGCACAATAAAAAATAGCGTCCGAAATATCGGTGGCAGTTAAAGGGATAAAATTTTCATATACTTTATCGGCTGTCTGCTGGTCGCCTTTAAAACGAACCAGCGAAAATTCAGTGTTTACAGCCCCTGGCGAAATAAGAGTAACCTTTATATGATGTTTTAAAAGATCAATCCGCATACTTTTACTCAAGGCATCTACGGCAGATTTTGTGGCGCAGTACATGTTTCCTTTTTCATAAACTTCATGCCCGGCAATTGAGCCAAGATTAATAATATGGCCTGAGCGGCGTTTTATCATAGCCGGGATAATTGCACGGCTAACATATGCCAGGCCTTTAATATTAGTGTCAATCATCGTTTCCCAATCGGCCATTTCTGCATCCTGGAAATAATCCCGTCCTAAAGCAAGGCCTGCATTATTTATTAAAATATCTATTGCTTTAAAATAATCTGGTAATTGCGCTATAGCAAGATTTACGGCAACCTTATCCTGTACATCAAAACAGGCTGTATGACATTGAATTTTATATTTTGATTCAAGTGATTTTTGCAATTGCTGCAGGCGCCCTAAGCGCCGCCCGGTAATAACGAGATCATTGCCTGCAGAGGCAAATTTTTCAGCGCAAGCTAATCCAATACCAGAGCTTGCCCCGGTTATAAAAATAATTTTCTTCATTATATTTTTTTGGAATTGAAATGAAAAGATGCTTACCTGATCAACATTACCGAACCTTTTTTTACAATTTTCCGGTCAAGAAAATCAATGCCTTCAGCTATCCACACATAAGTGCCTGAATCCTGCGGCTTGCCTTTGAAAGTGCCATCCCAACCGGCCGTTTCGCCTATTGCCGTACCGGAATAAACGAGTTGCCCCCAGCGGTTAAACACTTTAAATTGAGTAATGGTTTTTATACCTAATGGTATTGGCCTAAAGAAATCGTTTAGACCGTTTTTATTTGGTGTAAATGCATTGGGCACATACAAACCAGCACTTACTTTGTAAACCACTATATTTATTGTATCCGTATCAGTGCATTTGGCTTCTTTTACCGTTAAAATATATTGTTGATTTTCGCTTAATAAAGCCATTGGGTTTGCAATAGCCGGGTTACTTAAGCCCGTTGACGGGCTCCATAAATATGTGCTGCCGCCAGAACCTGAAAGTTGTAACGGCTGACCAATTACAATACTTGTATCCCTTGCTCCTGCATCTGCTACAATATCTAAAACATTTATAGTTACTGAATCATTTATAGTTTTTGGGCAACCTAATACATCGCCAACAGTAACTACATAAGTTATGCTTGAGGCCGGCTTTGCCAAAGGATTTGCAATGCCCGGATTATTTAGATAAAAAGCAGGCGACCAGGTATAAATACTTCCACCGGATGCATTTAACTGAATAGTTTCTCCAACGCATATTATACTATCAACACCGGCATTTGCCTGCGGATATGGCGTAACCTTTACAGTAATATTACCTGAAGCCTGGCACTTGCCTATTTTACCGGTAACTGAATAAGTTGTAGTACTAACCGGGGAAGCTACCGGGTTTTTAGCACTTGAATTATTTAATGATTCAACCGGCGTCCATGAATAATTTAAAGCATTAGAGTTTAAGGAAAGTACCGCCGGATCGCCTGCGCAAATGCTCGTGTCATTTCCTGTATTTAATGTCACTTTTGAAACTACATCTACCAAAACAGAATCGGTGCCTTTGCAACCAAACGCATCAGAGAATGCAGCAATATAAGTAGTCGGCACGTCAGGGCTTACCAATGGTGTTGCACTGTTTACATTATTGATGTTGTAAGAAGGCGACCAGGAAAAAATACCATCGCCCATACCCTGCAGTTGCAACGTATCAATAGAACAGATCAAGGTATCATTTGGGATAGAAAAATCCGGCTGGTCATTTACGGTAACCGTTTTTGTAACCGTACTAAAACAACCCTTGCTGTTGGATACATTAAATGTTACATTATACTCTCCTGACTGAGGATATTTATAAGAAGTTATTTTAAGATCAGATGTATCATCAACCGCAGACGGATCTCCGAAATCCCAGCGCCATGCGTTAATAACGCCATAGCGTGTTTTAGAGGTATCCGTAAATTTTATAGGTGCTGTTTTACAGCGGCCATTAGTGATGAAACCGGGACTAAAGCCAGGGTATACCTTAACCGTTTGCTTCTTTTCATCTGAACAGGGATCGCCATTATTTACTATTAATTTATAAACAAAAACACCCGTATCGCTAAATACATGTGTTGGCCTGGCTTCAGTAGAAGAATTAAGAGCGCCGCTTTTCGGGTCGCCAAAATCCCACAAAAAAGTTTTATTTAAAGAAGAAGCATTGTCATTCTGAAAAGACACAGAAAATCCATCACATGAAACAGGTTTAGGATTAAGTTGAGCGCCGGCAAAATCGCAATCGCCAATAGTAACGATCAGATCTTTCCGGTGCTCTCCTATAAATTTCCCATCTTTGTAAGATTTAACCGCAACACAAACCACGTACTGACCGACCCCTGGCGCTATACCTGAAATGATGCCCGTTTTTGAATTTAGAGTAACCAGGGAACCCAGGGGACTTGCAGCAGAGTAGCCATTAATATAAGATACTGAACGGTAAGGCGAAGGCGCAGGGTTAATATTATTGGCATTTCTTGCAGCACCACCATCATAAGCCGGCACAAACGAATACACCAACTCATCGCCATCCTTATCTGAAGCGCTGAAGTTTAAGGTAAACTCTCTTTCTTTACACAACAGATCAACAGTGCTGGCAAATACCGGGCTGCTATCATTTAATAATGGCGGTATTTTACAACTATAAGAAGAACCTGTGCCTCCGTTGCCATCCGCATTGTAAACATTTTGCAATGGGTTTACCCGGCAGCAGGTTTGATAAGTTGCGGTATAACCTTCGGCGTTATCAGGCAAATCAATAGTAAGGGAATATGAGCCAACGGTATAATCAAGATCCGGCGCATTGGCAAGACAAGGTGGAAAACTGTTTACAGGTACCACGCTTTCACTCATTTTGTTTACAATAAAAGGCTGGTTTGCCCTCGGAAACTGCAAATCGGTATCATTGTCGAATAGACCAATGAACACTTCTGTAGGCATTGCTGCCCCGGTAGTATGACTATCTCTAAAAAGCTTAAGCGTAATAATATATTTTTTTGTTTTTGGCACACTACCAGGACCTATATAAGTATACGTCATTTCGCCACCTGTTATATGGCTTGCAAATAGAGGAGAAGAAAAACCCAGTAAAAAAAGAAAGAACAGAATTTTGTTCATTGGTGCGAATTAGCAGTAGTTCTTAATCCTGTGGCTGCCGTAAGATACATAAAATTTGCCTTTAGAATAATCATCAATAAGTATAAACGCTTAATTAACTTTTGCGGTTTAGCTTACAAAGTTCAAAAAATTGACGGATGGTTGCTGTACAGGCTTCTCCATTTTCCAACATGCCCATGTGTGCTGCACCGGGCAATATTTTTATCAGACTTTTTGGGGCAAGATGCGTCTGTTTTAAAGATTGTTCAAGTGGTACAGCCTGGTCTTTTTCTCCAATTATCAAAAGTACGGGCACGCTGATATTTCTTAAAATATCTGAACGGTCTTTTCTGTTCATCATCGCAGTATAGTATTGTATTACAGCTTCATCAGTAAAGTTTTTGGCTTTATCAAGAAGATCATCAACAACTTTAAAGTTATTCTTTTGAAAATCTTCTGAAAACATTCCCGGGATAGTCGTTTTCAGAAAAGCCTGTGCACCATTATTTTTTACAAAACTGATGCCCTTCAAACGGGCTTCTTTTTTTGCCTCGTCATCTGCAAATGTTGTTGAGTGAAATAAGCCGAGGCCTGATAACATAGCTGGATATTGCTCTGCAAAAGCCATGGCTATATAACCGCCCATGCTGTGGCCGATAACAATTGTTTTAGAAATTGCTTTCTCATTAAGGACTGCATGAATTGCTTCGGCATAATCTTCAATACCAACAAGCTTTTCGCCTTGCGATAGCAAAGTGGATGCTCCGCTGCCGGGCAGATCAACAACAATATTTTTATAACTGTTAGAAAGGTCATCAACAATGCCATCCCAAATGCTTCCATCTTCACCAAACCCATGAATAAATATTACCGGATCACCTTTACCAGCTATGCTATAATTTATTTTGGCCTCTTTAAAAACCAATGTCTTGTTTTCACGCATGTTAGTAATTTAATACAGGTTTTCTAAAACCAATTTTGAAAGATCTATAGAGCATAAAAATAATTACCGGTAAAAAGCCTGCGTTCATCTGTTGAGGTAAAAACAACCAGCTTGCCAACAGCAGTATGAACCAAATGGTTATTATTTTAAAATATAGCTGGTGTTTTGGCTTATGAGTATTTACATAGAACGCTCCATAAATGTGCGTAGGCAAAGCCCATAATAAATTATAATTATTACTGCACATTACATGGTCTGTACCAGTCCACATGAATACAATTATAAGCCCAACAAGACCGGTTATAAAAAAAACTGAACGGTCAATCAAGTGAGCGTAGAGTTGGAATTTTTGCGTAGAAAAAAAAGACGGAAGCGACAAAAGCACAAATAATATTGAAAAAACAACTAACGGCCCGGGTGTATTTTGGGTTGAAATTCTTTCCAGGTTTGATGGTAATACAGAAAGTGTTTGATTGATTAATGAAGCTTGTGAAACTTTTGCTTTATCAAAAGAATACATAAGATAATCTGGCAAAAACATGATCTCTCTTGGCTTCATAATCGCATCAGTTTTACTGCCAAGCAAAAGATCAATACCTAATTTACCCCAGAGTTTATTGTTGCGGTCGAGGTATTCATGAATTAAATTTCTAAAAGTTGCAGGATGTTGTAAAACTGTTCCATATACGATCTTGTTGGCAGATGAATTTTCGATAAGATCTCTTAATCGGGTTGTACAATTGTCAAATAAAAAATCATATTTGTAGAACCTGTTTTCGCTTTGGAGATTTTGATGAAGTAATAGATTAGTTTTTAATTTCTCTTCAGTAGATAAATTAATCACCTGCTCTGTAATGCCACGGCCTTCTTCTGCATAAAAAGATTTGAACTCTTTATAATCAGAGGTTGATAAATAATATTCAAGCTTGCCCCTGATAAATTTTGTGTAGAAACCAGGCTCTTCAAAATTGAAAGTGCCATAATTATAAACGATATCATCGTTATTCAAACTATCAATTATTCTTAATGCGCTGTGCCCCCAGGTTGAATACAATTCTTCACCGGGAGAACAGGTTAATACACTTATCCGCAAATGACTGGAATCGTTTGCAGACGATATTTCAGGAGATAAAATTAAAACCAGCAAGATGCCAGTCAATAAGCCCCGGCAATGCGTCATCATCATCTTACAAAGTTTATTCAACAAAGGAATGTGTAAAAATTTACCTGCTGTAGTTAGGCGCTTCTTTGGTAATTTCTATATCATGAGCATGGCTTTCCCGCATGCCTGCATTGGTGATTTTTACAAAAGTTGCCTGCTTTAAAGCTTCAATATTTTTTGCACCGCAATAGCCCATGCCTGCTCTTAACCCGCCAATATATTGATGCACAACTTCACTTAAAAAACCTTTATAAGCCACCCGGCCTTCAATACCTTCGGGCACAAACTTTTTGGGTTCTTCATCAGCTTCCTGAAAATACCTGTCGCTGCTACCTTGCGCCATAGCGCCTAAAGAACCCATACCGCGATATTGTTTAAACTTTCTGCCTTCGTAGATGATTGTTTCACCCGGGCTTTCTTCAGTACCGGCAAACACGCCACCCATCATTACGCAATTTGCGCCGGCAGCAAGGGCTTTCACCATATCTCCTGTATATCTTATTCCACCATCAGCAATAATCGGCACACCGGAATTTTTTAGAGCATTAGAGGTTTCAAGCAAGGCTGTAATTTGCGGTACACCGGCGCCTGCCACAATCCTTGTTGTACAAATAGATCCCGGCCCAATACCAACTTTAACGGCATCGGCACCGGCGCCTGCAAGCGCTTTTGCACCGGCAGCAGTAGCAACATTTCCGGCGATCACCTGTAAGCCTTTAAAATTCTTTTTTACTTTTTTCAAAGCATCTATTACGCCTTTGGTATGGCCATGCGCACTGTCCAAACAAATGATATCAACCCCGACCTGTTGCAAGGCATCAACTCTTTCAAAAATATCCTGCGTTATACCAACGCCTGCGCCGGCCATAAAACGGCCAAACGAATCTTTAACGGAATAAGGATGATTATGCACCTGTAAAATATCCCGGTAGGTAATTAGACCTTTCATTATACCTGACTTGTTTACAACGGGTAGTTTTTCAATTTTATATTTCCTGAGAATGAGTTGAGCCTTGGCAAGATCAGTGCCTTCAGGAGCAGTGATCAAATTTTCGGCTGTCATTACCTCACTTACTTTTCGGTTGAGATTATCTTCAAAACGCAAATCCCTGTTAGTTAAAATTCCCACAAGCTTACGGGATGCATCAACTATTGGAATGCCGCCAATTTTATTATCACGCATCAGCCGCAATGCATCGCCAATCGTGGCATCAACCAGTAAAGTAATGGGGTCAAGTATCAAACCACTTTCACTCCGTTTTACTTTTCGTACCTGCGCTGCCTGGCGTTCTATACTCATGTTTTTGTGAAGAATTCCTAAGCCGCCTTCCCTTGCTAAAGCTATGGCCAGGCTAGCTTCTGTAACCGTATCCATTGCCGCAGAAAGCATGGGAACATTTAATTGCAACGTTTTTGTAAGATTGGTTTTAATGCTCACGTCTTTAGGCAAAACTTCACTATAAGCCGGCATCAGCAGAACATCATCGAAGGTTAAACCTTCACCAAAAAATTTTTTTACGGGAGAATTATCTTTAAGGAGTGTAGCCATTTGCAAAGATAAGGTTTGTTTTCACGCAAAGTAGTAAAGGCGCAAAGACACTAAGAAAGTATAAACTCTATTAATGTGATAATAAAGGTTTCCGCACATAAAGAATAAGCGTGTTATAAAGCACATGCTTTTCGACTTTGTAGTTCAAACTTATGCGTCTTTGTGTGAATATTTTTCACACATAATGTTGCCTGGTTTAACCGCAATCTTTATAAATACTAATCTATTAATTTGTAAATTTTGCCTGGCAAAGACGCAATCACATTTTGCATTTCAAGCGTTAATAAAGCTTCAGCTACGGAACTGCTGTTTAAATTACTTTTCAAATAAATTTCATCAATATGCAATTGCCCGGCGGGGTTAAGAATGGTTAGAATTGTTCTTTCATTTGGCGTGAGTTCAATAAACAATTCTTTCTGTTTTTTAGGACTTGCTTTTTTTGCAACTGACCAACTCATGTTCTCAATGATATCTTCTGAGGATGTAACCAGGGCTGCCTTATTATTTTTTATTAAATAGTTGCAACCTTCACTTTTTGTATCGCCGATTCGGCCAGGTATAGCAAACACATCTTTATTATACCCATTGGCAAGTTCGGCAGTAATCAGAGAGCCACCTTTTAAGCCGCTTTGTATTACAACTATTGCATCGCATATACCGGCAACAATCCTGTTTCTTTTTGGAAAATTTTGCTTGTCGGGTTTTGCGCCGCTCTTAAAATCTGTAAGCAAACCGCCGCTTTCAATCATCTCTTTTGCCAGCGTTTTATTTTGCGAAGGATAAATCCGGTCGAGCCCGTGCGCCAAAACCCCAACTGTTTTCAGGTTATTTTTTAAGGCAGATTTATGCGCAATACTATCAATACCAAAGGCAAGCCCGCTAACAATAAGGACGTCCTGTGCCGCCAACCCGGCAATCATTTTTTCGCAAATTGATTTGCCATAATCGTCATTGGTCCTCGTGCCAACAATACCAATTATTTTGCTTGAATTTAGATCAGCATTGCCCCGGTAATATAACATGATAGGGCTGTCGAAGCAGTTAAGTAAACGCTTTGGATAATGATCATCTGTAATAAAAAGCGGCAAAATTTTATACTTATCAATAAACGATATTTCTTTTTCGGCAGCAGAAAAATTATCAAAAGATGTGATTGCCGAAGCTCTTATAGAGCCTATGCCTTCAATTTGTTCAAGGTCTTTCTTTTTGGCTTTGAAAATGGATGAGGCCTCGCCGTAAATATTTACAAGCGCCTTTGTATGTACATCGCCAATGTTGGGAATGTAAGAGAGTGCAACCCTGTAAAGAAGATCGCTATGCAAGTGGAAAATGTTTCAACAAGTATAAGGCAAAACATTTAATTACCTAAAACATTAAGCTCTGTGCGCCTGTTGAGGCGTTTGCCTTGTTCTGTTTCATTGCCCGCAATAGGCCTCGCTTCGCCCATACCATTTGAAGTAAGCCTTTCGGCCTTTACCCCTTTTGCAGTTAAGTATCGTACAACCGAAAGCGCCCTGCCTGTCGAGAGCTTCAAATTATCTGCCGGTTGGCCAACATTATCGGTGTAGCCTGTAATTAAAACTGTCATTGAAGGATTTTCATTCATCAATCTCACCACATTATCCAACTCAGTGATTGATTCTGATTTCAGGACGGTTTGCTTTGTGTCAAAAAAAACATTCTTTAAAATAATGCTGGCATTAGCTTCTATTGGTTGCAGCGGAATATCAATTTTATAAGCGGAATCATCAGCATTGCTGATATTAAAATTTTCAGAATAAAACAGGTAGCCTTTGCGGGCTACGTTAAAGGCATAATCTTTCCCTACAGGTAAAGTCACGAGGTAGTTGCCCTCTTCATCTGTTTGCAGATTACTTACCTTTTTTTTGCTAACCACATCTGTAAGTTCTACAGACGAAGGCAGCCCATTACCGGTTTTTTTATCATATACTCTTCCTGACACCCACAATGTTTTTAGCGGTTGTAGCGCATCCTTTAACTGGAAGGTATAAATGTCAAGTCCGCCTTTGGTATCACTTCTGTCACTGGCATAATAAGCCGTCCTGCCATCTGCCGCCACTATTAATGAACCTTCATCATCAATAGTATTTATCGGGTAACCAAGATTTTCTGCAGGCAGCCATTTGCCATCATCACCCAGTCTCGTTAAATACAGATCGGGCTTATCACTATAGCCTTTATGGCCGTTCGAATTAAAATACAAGGTTTGATTATCGGCATGTATAAACGGACAGCTTTCATCTCCGGCTGTGTTAACGTTATTACCAGGATTCACCGGGTTACTCCAGCCATTTGCTGTGCGGTGACAAACCCAAATATCTTTCCCGCCAAAACCACCAGGTGCATTGCTGCTGAAATACAGATCTTTTTTATCAGGAGAGAGAGATGGTGTGGATTCCCAAAATTCTGTATTGATATTTGGGCCCATATTTTCCGGCTGGCTCCAGCCTTTTTTTGTAAGGAAGGAAATATACAGATCACAGCTTCCGGCACCTTCTGGAAAATTGCATCCTGTAAAAATTAACCATTGCCCATCCTGCGAAATATTTTGAGCGCCTTCATTATATTTTTCTGAATTGATGTTTCCTTTTAAAGGTTCAGCTTTTGCCCATTGACCGTTTTGAAAATCGGCTTCATAAAAATCTTCATTTCCATTTATTCGTTCTGTGAAGATCATTTTTTTGCCGTCAATAGTCAATGATGGAAAATATTCAAGCTGCCTGGTATTAATATTATCGCCAAGATTTATTGGGTTGAAAGTGTAATCTTTTTGCGTGTGTTTTTTCTCATAATCAATAGCAAATTCGTAGCAGGTTTTTCTGAAATTACCTGCTTTGATACTTCTTTCATTTATACCGGAAACCAGAAGGAATTTATTAACGGCAAGCAGGGCAGAATCAAATTGGCCAATACCGGAAAGTGAAATAGAATAGGGCAGTAAATAATACCTGCCATAAACTGAATCCATTGCTATACCTTTTTGAAAGGCAGCAACTGAAGCAGTATAATTTTTAAGCGTTGCGAACAAGCCACCCAGAGAAAGATAACCATCTACCAATTTTGGATCAATGCTCAAGGCGTCATACACTTTCTTTATGGCAGAAGTATAATCTTCTTTTTGAGCCAGGCTAATGGCTTCACTGTAAACCGAGGCGGCTTTGGAATTTACTTTATCAGGATCATACCATTGCGCTGTGGCGGCGGCAGACCATAAGGTCATAAAAATCAAAAGGCTTCTGCGCATCAAAATATTTCCAATAAAAATAGCTTGAAAAGATGGTTTAAAATTCTAATGCCCTGTTAAGGTACATTAATGTATTTGTGTAGCTGCAGAGATAGTTCCCACCCGGGATGCAGTTTAATATAATCAACCAGTAAGGGCACAATAGTACCGGCTTTAGACCATTCAGGTTGCAGGTAAAGCCTGCAACTTGCGGGAACAAGCGCCGCATATTTTTCAGCCCATTCAAAATCTTTTTTGTTATAGATGACCACTTTTAATTCGTTAGCCCTGGAAATAACTTCATTCAACGGCGGCTTAAATTTTTTTGGAGAAAGACATATCCAATCCCAGTCTCCGGTGAGCGGATAAGCGCCGGATGTTTCTATATTGGTTTTAAAACCTTCACTATGCAAAGCTTTTGTAAGCGGGTAAAGATTATGCATTAAAGGTTCCCCGCCGGTTACTACTGCTAATCTTCCAGCATAAGTAGAAGCTTGTTGTACTATTGTTTCAATATTTATCAAAGGGTGTTTACCGGCATCCCAACTTTCTTTTACATCGCACCAAAAACAACCCACATCACAGCCTGCCAGCCTTATAAAATAAGCCGCATTCCCCTGGTAAAACCCTTCACCCTGTATGGTGTAAAATGCTTCCATCACCGGCAGTGAAGTTGTTTCTAGTAATACTTTATCATCCTGTAAAAAACCTGGTATTTTATTTTGAACGATCACGCTTTATTCATTTTTATACAATAAACTCTTCAGATAACTCAATTGACTTGAGCCAATGACTTAATCAAAAAAATATTCAATAATCAATATTCAATTTTCAACACTCAATGACCAATGCCTAATGACTACTGTCTTTAAGTTCACAGGCCATTAAAGTATTTTTTAAAAGCCCTGCAATGGTCATTAAACCTACACCGCCGGGTACAGGCGTTATAAAACTGCATTTTGGAGAAACGTTCTCAAAGTCAACATCTCCTTTTATAGAAAACCCGCTTTTTTTTGAGGCATCAGGTACTCTTGTAATACCAACATCTATAACAATGGCGCCTTCTTTAACCATATTTTCTTTTAAAAACAAGGGCTTACCCAAAGCTGCTACAATAATATCTGCTGTTAATGTTATAGCTTTTAAATTTTTTGTTTTTGAATGACACATCGTTACGGTACAATTACCGGGTTCACTATTCCTGCTCAATAAAATACTCATTGGCCTGCCTACAATATTGCTTCTGCCAATCACAACGGCGTGCAGGCCGGATGTCTCAATCTTATAATGTTCTAACATCAGCATTATACCATAAGGCGTAGCTGGGATAAAGGCCTGCAATCCCTGTACTAATCTGCCCACATTTACCGGGTGAAAACCATCAACATCTTTACGGGGATCAATTAAGCCGATTATTCTTTCTTCAGAAATGTGTGGCGGTAACGGTAATTGAACAAGAATGCCGTCAACATCCGCATCGTCATTTAATTTTTTTATTTGTTGCTCAAGTTCATCCTGCGAGGCAGATTCTTCCAGTCTTATCAAAGAAGATTTAATGCCTACCTCTTCGCAGCTTTTTACTTTAGAGGCCATATACGTTTCACTGGCACCATTATTACCCATTAAAATAGCCGCGAGGTGGGGTTGTTTTTTCTTGTCTTCTGCTCTTGTTTTTAGTTTTTGTGAGAGCTGATCTTTTATCGCCCGGGAAGTTGTTTTGCCATCTAAAATTTGCATTTGGCAAAATTAGTTTATCAGTTTTGGTTTTAAATTGTTTTTTGCTTCACCCCAACCTTTTACGAAAAGGGAACGGATTAATTTTTAGCAAAAATGTTCAGTATATGTTTCGGTTTTAAATTAGACGCAATGCTTAATAATATTTTTTTATTTTACTAAAAATTTTATGGTGAGAAAATCGTACACCTTTCTTGTACTGACGCTTCTTTCATTTGCGTCTTTTTCTCAAAGCAAAAAATACCCCGTGTCTGCCAGCTATATCAGGCTTGGCGCTTATAGTAATACTAATCTTGATGCATTTTCTTTTACGGCAAACCAAGCGGCACTTGCACGTGCTACAGACTTTGAAGCTGGCGTGTTCGGCGAAAAAAGATTCTTATTATCAGAAGTAAACTTTTACACGGCAGCAATAGTGCTTCCAACCAAGCCTGGCAATTTTGGTATTGAAGCCAACTATTTTGGTTTTAGCAGTTTTAATGAATCTGAAATAGGGCTGGCCTACGGCAGAAAGCTTGGCGATAAGGTGGATGTTGGGATTAAGTTTAATTATTATGCAATGCGGGCTGCGGGTTATGGAAATGCCAGCACTATAAATTTTGAAGGTGGTACAATCGTTCACTTAACAAGCAAGTTAAATGCCGGTGTGCATGTATATAACCCGGTAGGGGGACCATTATCAGGGAAAATGGATGAGAAGCTTAGTTCACAATACACCTTTGGTTTGGGGTATGAAGCTTCTGAAAAATTTTTTGTGAGCGGCGAAGTTTTTAAAGAAGAAGACATACCCGTTAATGTTCTTATAGGGTTTCAATATAACCCGGTTAAGCAATTTTTTGTAAGAGCAGGTTTGGCATCCGGCAATGGTAATAACTATGCCGGCGCAGGTATAAAATGGAAAAACTTAAGGCTTGATGTTAGCGCAAGCTATCATCAACAATTAGGTTTTACACCAGGGATATTGTTGATCATCAAACCAAAAACTACAAAAAATTAATGGGCAACAGGCTAACATATATAGCTGTGTTGTTGACCGCCGGGATTTTATGTACTGAAATTGCTCGTAGCCAGGATGCGCCACAAGCGCTTCCTCCAAGTGTTGAACAACAATTGGAAAACCTTACCGAAGCCAATGAGGATGTTGAAACAGAAGATGACTCCTATTTACAGGACTTACAGCAATACATTAAAAACCCTGTGAATCTTAATTATGCCACGGAGAGTGAGCTTCGCATTCTTAAATTTATTACCCCTCTTCAAGCTCAACAACTGCAAACCTATATTTCAGCTTTTGGAAAATTGATTGATCTCTACGAATTACAAGCCATTCCAGGCTGGAACGTTGATCTGATCAGAAAGATCAGGCCTTTTGTAACCGTTTCATTGAAAGTGCCGATGGTGGCTGCATTAGGTTCCAGGTTAAAAAATGGTGAGAATACTTTACTTATACGATCATCAACCATTATAGAAAAGTCCATGGGATATAACTCAGATTCTACATCTGAAAGCAGTTACCGGGGCAGTCCGCAAAAATTACTGGTCAGGTATAAATATAAATATAAAAACACCTTACAGTACGGCATCACGGCTGAAAAAGATGCAGGCGAGCAATTTTTTAAAGGTGCTCAAAAATCCGGTTTTGATTTTTATTCGGTTCACTTTTTTGCTAAAAATATCGGTATCATTAAAACGCTTGCGCTTGGCGATTATACCATTAATTTGGGGCAAGGCCTTGTTCAATGGCAAAGCCTGGGTTTTAAAAAAAGCTCTGACGTATTAGGTATCAAGCGGCAGGCAGATATTATAAAGCCTTATAATTCTGCCGGTGAAATTAATTTTCATCGCGGCGCAGCATTTACTCTAAGCAAAAAATTGTTTAGCCTTACCGGTTTTGTAAGTTTTAGAAAGATTGACGCCAACTTTAACCTTGATACGCTTAATAATGAAGATTATATATCATCCTTACAAACTTCCGGCTATCACCGTACAAAAAGTGAAATAGCAGATAAAAACAGTCAACACCAAACTGCATTCGGGGGTAATATTTCTTGTAACAACAATAATTTTCATGCAGGTTTTAATGCGATACAATATGCTTTTAAATATCCTTTAATTAAAGCCGCAGACCCTTATAATAAATATTCCATCAAAGGGAAAAGCTGGGGTAATTATAGTTTTGATTATAGCTACACATTTAAAAATATGCACTTGTTTGGAGAAGCTGCTATTGACCAAAGATCAGATAAAGCATTTGTGCAAGGGCTGCTGATAAATGTAGATGCAAAAGTTGACTTAAGTTTTTTATATAGAAATATTTCCAGGGCTTATCAATCTCTTTATACAAATGGCTTTACTGAAAATACTTTCCCCACAAATGAAAAAGGTTTTTTTGCCGGCATAACTATTAAACCAACTGATATATGGAGGATAGATGCCTATGCAGACTTATATCATTTCCCCTGGTTAAAGTTCAGGGTGGATGCGCCATCCTCCGGTAAAGATTATTTATTGCAGCTTACTTATAAACCTAACAAGCAATTGGAAATTTATTCCCGCTACCGCAATGAAAATAAAGGCATTAATGTAGATGGATTTTCAACCAACCAAGTCTATAATAAGACCAGGGAAAACTGGAGAACTCAATTTTCCTATAAAATAAATCAGCAATTAAATCTTAGGTCGCGGCTGGAGTTATTGTGGTATGATAAACGATCAGAAAATGAAGAACATGGTTATTTAATTTATACTGATATTATTTATAAGCCTTTATTAAAACGGTATTCAGGAAACGTCAGAGTACAATATTTTGAAACGGATAGTTATACCAGCCGGCTATATGCTTATGAAAATGATGTGTTATACAGTTATTCTATCCCTGTTTTTTACGATAAAGGATATAGATATTATATCAATTTTAATTACGATATAAATAAAAATATTTCAGTTTGGGCAAGATGTGCTCAAACAGTTTATAAGGATAAAAAAAAGGTAGGTTCAGGCCTTGATGAAATTAAAGGCAGTAGAAAAAGCGAAATAAAATTGCAGTTAATTGCGTCTTTTTAACTTTTTTTAACAGGTGGTGCAGCACTCCACATTCCTTTTATGTCCGTTCATGTAAGTTTAAGGATTACTCAAACATATTAACAATTTGTTTAGGTTTTTTGATTCCCTTAACATTGCACATTAATTCAAAAACTTAAAAACACACATGAGAAGATTTCTAGCACTGTTTGCTATGCTTATGCTCAGTGCAGCATTAGCATTTGCACAAAACCGGGTGGTGACCGGAAAAGTTACCGATGATTCAGGAAGTCCCGTGCCGTTTGCAACAATTACTGTTGCAAAATCTAAAACTGCCGCCACGGCTGACGCTAGTGGAAATTTTTCTATTTCGGCTCCTGCAAACGGTACACTAATAATTAGCAGTACCGGCTTAAAAAGTCAGCAGGTGGCGATCAATAATCAGGAATCAGTTTCTGTTACACTCACAAAAAGTGAAGCAGTAGAACTATCAAATGTTATTGTTACTGCACAAGGTATCAGACGTCAACCTAAATCTCTTGGATATTCAACAACGAGAATTTCAAGTTCTGACCTTACCCAGGGAAAGGTATTAAATGCAGCAAATGGCCTTACCGGTAAAGTTTCAGGTTTACAGGTGTTAACAGTTAATAATGGCGTTGTTCCGGGTGTTAGAATAACTCTGAGAGGTACACGTTCTATTTTGGGAAATAACCAGGCGCTATTGGTGGTAGATGACGTTCCCGTTCCATTAACATACTTAGCCTCTATTAACCCAAATGATATTGACAACACAACCATTCTGAAAGGCGCATCTGCTTCAGCTCTATATGGTTCTCAGGCTTCTAACGGGGTATTAATTGTTACTACTAAAAGAGGCACCAAAGGTGTTCCGGTAATTAAATACAGTAACACTACTCAATTTGAAGAAGTGTCTTATCTGCCACGCTTACAAAATAGCTTTGGGCCTTTCGGTGGTGAATATGATGCTTCCCAGTTTCCCGGTATTCAATACTTCCCTTCAGATCCCTTCAGGCCCTATGTACCGTATGAGAACCAAAACTATGGCCCGGCCTATAATGGCTTACCTATTACTATTGGCGCCCCTGTAAGAATATTTAATGCAGATGGTACTTTCAGAGACTCATTGTTACACGGCACTTACTCCGCTAAACCCAATGCTAAGAAAGACTTTTTTGACAAGGGTCTTACCATACAAAATGATTTCTCAGTATCTGGTGGTGATGAAAACAGCCGTTATTTCATCAGTCTACAGGATATTAATGTAACCGGTATTGTACCAAAAGACAAAAGCCATAGAAATACGTTTAGAATTAATGGCTCTCGTGATATTGGTAAATTCACTTTAGGGTATTCAGCCAGTTATACAATTGGTAAGACAAATACCACACCTTCAATTGGTAACCTTGCCACTAACGGAACTCCTATAGGACAAGGCGGCTCTTATTTCCAAAACAGACCGGTTTACTGGACAGTTATTAATACTCCGGCAAATATTGATCTACGTGAGTTTAGAAATTGGAGAACAGATCCTTTTGCCAGTCCAAATGGTTATTTTAACGCATACTATGGTAACCCATGGTGGCAAATTGACGCTTCAAGATTAGATGAAAGAAAGAATGATCTTCTGAGCACAGTTTATTTGTCGTATAAGCCTGCTAAATGGTTAAATCTAACTGGTAGAGTTTCCATAGCCAGAAATGATTATAATAGCAAAAACACACGTGAAGGATTTAAATTTAGTGAATATGCGCAATCAGATGTTTATGGCAGCGGTAACATACCCAATGGCGTAAAAACACTTGACCCAATTTCGGCAGATGCTTTTAGCTATGCAAATACAACAATTGGAGATTTTCTTGCTGTTGTAGATAAAGATTTTGGTCCCTTCACAGCAAAATTTATTGCAGGTACGCAGGCGGTTGATAATCGCAGCAGGTTTATAGGTATTTCTGCAAATGCCCTGGTTATCCCTGATTTTTATAATATTGGTAACAAAGTTGGTGAACCAAATGTTGGAGAATTCTTCTCAAACACACGTACCATCGGCGCTTACGGCGATTTAACTGTAGGCTACAAAGATTATTTATTTGTGCACGGGTCGTTAAGGAACGACTGGACATCTTTACTTGCGAAAAGTAACAGGTCTTTCCTTTATCCTGCAGGTGATATATCTTTTGTATTCAGTGATGCATTCCCAGGTTTAAAAAATGGTGCATTGAGTTCTGGCAAAATCAGGGGTGCTCTCAGTAAAACAGCGCAGGTTAACATTGATCCATATTCGTTAGCAAACGTATTTAATACCGCTGGCGGCTTTCCTTACGGAAATGTGGCTGGCTTTAGTCTTGACAATACTTTTGCAAATCCAAACATTAAACCGGAGTTCACAAAAGAAGTTGAAATAGGCCTGGAATTAGGATTTATAAATAACAGGATACTTTTTTCAGGCGCAGTTTACCAACAAAATACTACTAATCAAACGCTTCCTATATCAATATCAAGCACAACAGGTGGTACACGGGCATTCATTAATACGGGCGAAATGCAAAACAGGGGTATTGAGCTTGATTTAAATTTTACGCCTTTGGTGAGAGCTTTTGACGGCTTTAAATGGAACGTTGGTGCAAACTTTACTTACAATGAAAATAAAGTATTGTCAATTGCTCCAGGCCTTGAAGAAGTAAATATTCTGGGAAATGCATATGCAGTAGTAGGGAAAGCTTATCCAACCATAAAAGCTACAGATTTTGTGAGAGATTCCTCATCAGGAAAGATCATTGTGGATGCTAAAACTGGTTATCCTACAGTTGACAATAGCGGGCCTAAGACTTTTGGAACTGCAACCCCTCCGTATAAAGTAGGCTTAACTACTTCAGTTCAGTGGAGAGGTTTTACTTTCAGTGCTGTAGCTGATTACAGGGGAGGCGCAGTTATTTTGAATGATTTAGGGGGTGATCTTGATTTTACAGGAGTATCTGCCTATTCTGCTCAAAATGGCAGACAGCGATTTGTGATACCTAATACTGTTTATAAGGATGCCAGTGGAAAATTTGTACCCAATACTAATATTACAACCCAAAGTGGTAACGAAAATTTTTGGGCAAGCACCTGGAACCAGGCTGATGCACCATATATGAATAGTGCAGACTTCTGGAAACTTCGTGAACTTGCTATAAATTATGACTTTGGTGCAAATGTTTTAAAAAGCAAATGGATTAAGGCTGTTTCGTTTGGCATAGTTGGCAGAAATTTATTCATGTGGAGAGCAAAAGAAAATATATGGACAGATCCTGAATTTTCTACAACTATTGGTAATGGTGTAGGTTTTACAAATATTAACCAAACACCGCCAACCAGGCTTTTTGGCGCAAATGTTACTCTTACCTTTTAATTACTATATAATAAACTATAGAAATGAAAAAATTATTATTATGCACGTTTATTGCCGGAGGAATATTTCTTTCTGGTTGTAAGAAGGATTTCCTCGATGTAAATGTAAATCCTAACCAGGCTGCAACGGCAACGCCTGAATTAGTATTACCGGGTGCGTTGGCCAATACCGCAGCAAGATTAGATAATGCAATTAACAATTTTAGCTTTATATCTGGTTGGCTTGGGTATGTTGCGCCGAGTGGCAGTTATGCGTTGTCAAGCTCTGACTTTTCAACCTACAAACTTACAGCTACTTTTGGAGCTGCTATTTTTGATGGCACATATGATAACCTGGCTGATTATGATTTTGTTGAGAAAAAAAGTAATGAAGACAACAAGCCTTTCTTAGAAGGTATTGCTAAAATCATGAAAGCATTAAACTACCAGGTTTTGGTTGATCTTTACAATAATGTGCCCTACACTGAAGCCTTACAAGGCACTGCAAACCTGAATGCGAAATATGACGATGCCGCCACGATATACGGCGATTTATTTAAACAAATCACTGCAGGCATGACTTTAATAAGAGCAACTCCTGAAGGCGGTTTTCCGGATGGCAAAACTGATATTATGTTTGCCGCAGATGACGGCGCTGACGCTGCCTACACAACGGATAAATGGTTAAAATTTGGAAATACATTAAAACTAAGAATGTTGTTGCACCTGAGTGAAATGACTGCAAAACCTGCATATTATGAGTCAGAACTTGCGGCCGTAGTTAGCGATGAAGCCGGATTTTTGGATGTTGATGCAACCGTTAATCCTGGGTACTTAAATTCTACCGGAAAATTAAATCCATTTTATAGCTCTAACTACAATGTAAGCGGAACTTATATTAACGATTTTTGGAGAGCAAACGCTTTTCCGATAGAAGTTTATACAAGAACAAATGACCCACGTTTAGGGCAGGTTTATGCGCCACTATCTGACGGTGTATCATTTGTAGGCAACGTTGTCGGCTCTGGTAACAACGCGGTAGGTTCTTCTTCTTCTACCTTCGGGCCAGGCGTTTTAAGAGGGTTTAATCAGGATGCCTCAATTATGCTTGCAGCGGAAAGTTACTTTGTACAGTCAGAGGCTTCCTTAAGAGGCATGATACCAGGTGTGCCCGAAGATTTGTATAAGCAAGGAATTACTGAATCATTCAGATATCTAGACGTTCCCGATTATGAAGCTGCTGCTGCGACGTATTATAGTCAGGAAGATGCGCCTGAAGTTTTTTATGATGCCACAAAAAGTCAGGATGCACAATTATCCCTTATAATTTTTCAGAAATATCTTGCTGAAAATATGATAAATGTTTTGGAGCCTTATACTGATTACAGGAGGTTTGTCAATTCAAATCATAACCCGAAACCATTAGCGGATATTCCTTTATCAGTTTCAAACGCAGTAGATGAACGTGCAATTCCTTATCGCCTCTTATATCCAATAAGTGAGCTTAAAACTAATACGGCCAATGTACCACAGCTTCCGGGCGCATTGCCTGGTCATTCTAACAAAATTTTCTGGATGCCTTAATAATTATCATTAAAG
>JANLXV010000267.1:0-29013 GCA_031365305.1 Chitinophagaceae bacterium | reverse complement strand
AAGATTTGCGCCTGCTGTATTGGGAAAAATTCATGCAAAATTTTAAACACCTGCTAACGCTTTACTGGCAAATATGGTTATCGGTGTAATAGCTTTACTCACCGGCAAAACTGCTGAGATTATTACCATATCAGTGTTTGGTGCCTTAACCTTATATATTTTTTCAATGATCACTTTAATTCTTTTAAGACGCAAACAGCCGCATCTTGAGCGGCCATTTAAAGCGCCTTTTTATCCCGCTTTGCCTGTAATAGCTTTAATCATTGGCTTAATTTCGTTTGTGGCGATGACCATATATAATTTTAAACTTGCTATCATTTATTTTATCATCATGGGTATTTGTTATTTAATATTTAAGATGCGCTCCGGTAAATCTGAAGTGAATAATCGTTAAATTTTCTTTACGAATTATTATTATGGATAAAAATGAAATTATACAATATATAAACCAGCATCCTTCCGGTAAGGTTAAAATTGCCTTCACGGATATTGATGGTGTGTTGCGTGGCAAATATATTTCAACAGAAAAGTTTTTATCTGTGTATGAAGGCCATACCAGTTTTTGCGATGTGATATTTGGATGGGATGCCGCAGATCTTGCTTACGACAATGGCAGCTATACGGGCTGGCATACAGGTTATCCCGATGCTTCTGCTCTTATAGACCTGTCTACTTTTAGAAAAATCCCCTGGGAGAATGATTTGCCTTTTTTCTTAGGTGATTTCTCTGATAATAATCATGAGCCGTCTGCTGTTTGCCCACGCCAGCTATTAAAAAAAGTATTAAAAGATGCAGAAGCTTTAGGCTATACGCCTTCATTTTCACAGGAGTTTGAATGGTATAACTTTTCAGAAACGCCTCAATCTATACACGATAAAAAGTTTATGGATCTTAAGCCGCTTACGCCTGGCATGTTTGGTTATTCCATCTTAAGAAGTTCGCTGCAGAATGCATATTTTACTGATCTTTTTGAACTGCTTAAAAAGTTCGATGTGCCGTTGGAAGGCTTACATACAGAAACCGGGCCGGGCACTTACGAAGCGGCTATCGTTCATAGCAATATCTTACAAGCGGCTGACAGGGCGGTTTTGTTTAAAACCGCCGTTAAGGAAATCGCTTACAGGCATGGCATCATGGCTACTTTCATGGCTAAAGTCAATGAGCATTTACCAGGATGTGGCGGTCATATTCACCAGAGCTTATGGACGGATAATGCAAACATTTTTTATGAGGGAAATGACGGGCAAAAGATAAGCGGGCTGATGAGAAATTATATTGCCGGCCAGTTATATTGCCTCCCTCATATTCTGCCCATGTTTGCACCCACCATAAATAGTTATAAGCGATTAGTAGAAGGTGCCTGGGCACCCACAACACTTACCTGGGGCATTGATAATAGAACTGTGGGCCTGCGTGTTTTATCGGGTAGCGAAAAATCATGCAGGCTTGAAACCAGGGTGCCTGGCGCTGATGTTAATCCATATCTTGCCATGGCAGGAGCCCTTGCATCAGGTTTATATGGCATAAAAAATAAGCTTGAATTAAAGCAGCCGGCAACTGTTGGAAACGGCTACCAGGACTACTCCAACGGTACACTTCCCAAAACTTTACACGAAGCAACACAACTGATGAAGAGTTCTGATATTGCAAAAGAAATATTGACCGAAAGGTTTGTTGATCATTTTGTGCAAACCCGTGAATGGGAATGGAAACAACATTTAAAAGCTGTGACTGACTGGGAATACAAAAGATATTTTGAGATCATTTGATGAATAAACCACTAAGGCAGTAAAGCACTAAGTTTCACCAAGAACTTTGTGTGACTTCCTGTCTTTGAATCTTTGCGGTTAGAAAAATGAAACCACTAAGCCAGCAAGCCAATAAGTTTCACAAATAACTTTATGGGCTTCCTAACTTTGTGTGTCTTCCTGTCTTTATGTCTTTGTGGTTCAGAAATTTATTCCAGCCATAGTTTAGTTTTTAAAAATAAGGTTATGATATTGGATTCTATAAATCAATTCAATTTTCCCACAATCATTCGCTTTGGCCCCGGTGCCAGTAATGAGTTAGGAGATTATTTACAAAAGCATAATCTGCACCGGCCTTTAGTTGTTACTGACCAAACAGTGGCAGGTCTTGATTTTTTCAGAAATATAATTAAGCAGCTCCGCCAAAAAAACATTTCAATAGAGGTGTTTCATGATCTGCATAAGAACCCTGTTAAATCTGATGTGTATAGAGGCACGGATGTTTATGATGCCACCGATCGTGATGCAATCATTGGCCTTGGTGGCGGCGTAGCGCTTGATGTGGCACGGGCTATATGCTTACGCATCCATCATCGGGAAGACCTTTTTAAATACGACGATCTTATTGGTGGTGATGTGTATGTAACCAATGATGTTCCTCATTTTATAACTATTCCAACAACAGCAGGCACTGGTAGCGAGGTAGGCCGTAGCGCTATCATCGCCGACGATAATACGCATCAGAAAAAAATCCTTTTCTCGCCAAAGCTGTTGGCTAAAATTGTTTTTGCAGACCCACTACTTACAATGGATCTGCCACCTTTTATTACAGCGGCAACCGGTATGGATGCACTCACACATAACATGGAAGCTTACCTGGCAAAAATGTCGCACCCGATGTGCGAAGGCATTGCACTGGAAGGCATTCATCTTATCAGCCAGTCTTTGGAAAAAGCTGTAAATAATCCAGACCTGGAAGCAAGAAGTAAAATGTTGATGGCTTCGTTAATGGGTGCAGTTGCTTTTCAAAAAGGTTTAGGTGTGGTGCATTCATTGGCGCACCCACTCTCGGCTTTATTAGACACCCATCATGGCTTGGCGAATGCGGTAAACATTCCTTATGGTATGGCATTTAACATTGAAGGGTCAGAAGATAAATTTAAAAGAATAGCAAAAACATTGAATCTAAAAGATGAAAGCGGTGAGGCTGTTGTTGATTATTTATTTCAACTCAATTCAGCCATTAACATACCGAATACACTTAGTGCAATCGGTGTAAAAGCTGAGCACATTGAAACACTTGCTGACCTTGCTATTGCTGATTTTGCGCATCCAAATAACCCGAAGCCTGTTACAAGAGAAGACTTTAAAAATTTGTATGCAAAAGCCTTGTAAAGCTTCATAGATCAATAAAATTCAATATGAAAAAAAAGATAGGTGTCAGTTTTTCAACCACCAATTTCAAATACTATTGGTATTGGTTTACCGAAGCAGATTTAAAAGATGATGTTGAACTGGTAGAGTTATCCTATCAAAAAAATAATATTGAAGATGTATGTTCATGTGATGGCTTTGTGCTTACGGGTGGTGTTGACATTCATCCTTCGTTGTATGGCTCGGGTGAAGACTATCTTAATAAGCCAGGCGCTTTCCAATTAGAAAGAGATCTTTTTGAGAAAGCTATTTATACTTATTCTCAAACCCATAAAATTCCCTTGCTTGCTATATGCCGCGGCCTGCAACTGGTAAATGTTTTAAATGGTGGCAAGCTTATACAGGATTTAGGTGAAGGCAATGCCATACATACCAAAGAAGATAATATTGATAAACAACATGCTGTAAAAGTTGAAAACGGAACCTTGTTAGATGAGATCACCACATCAGCTCAATCAAACATAAACAGTGCGCATCACCAGGCTATAAGTTATGATGAGATTGGAAACAATTTAATGGCAAATGCTTATGCAGAAGATGATTCGATAATTGAAGGCCTTGAGTTTAACGATAAAGCTGGCAAAGCTTTTATGCTGTGCCTGCAATGGCACCCGGAGCGTTTAGCCGGTAAGGAAAATCATCCGTTGTCAAAAAATATCAAAGACCGTTTTATTAAAGAAGTACGGGAAACCAGTTTAAAAAAACTTACTGTTGTCAACCCGGCAACAGAAGAAATTATAACACAGCTTAACCAGGATACAAAAGAATCTGTTGCACCAAAATTATTGTTATTAAAGAAAGGGCAGAAAGACTGGCAAAAAATAGTGTTAGCTGAACGCATTGTTATTATTCAAAAGTTTGCAGGATTGCTGCAACAAAATATAGAAGACCTGGCGCTAACCCTTACATCAGAAGTAGGCAAACCATTGCAACAATCCCACAATGAAATTAATGGTGCCTGCACAAGAATTAAATGGCTTGCAGGTAATGCAGAAAAATATTTAGCCGACGAACTGATGACTGATGAACAAGGCCTGCAGGAAAAAATATGCTACGAACCTCTTGGCGTAATTTGTAACATTTCCGCCTGGAATTATCCTTACCTCGTAGGCGTTAATGTTTTTATACCAGCTTTACTTGGAGGCAATGCCGTTTTATATAAGCCATCAGAATATGCAACATTAACGGGTTTGCAAATTGAAAAATTATTACAGCAGGCAGGCGTGCCGGGTGATGTTTTTGAAACAGTAATTGGTGGCGGCAATGTTGGGGAATATCTTTTAGATGTACCGCTTGATGGTTATTTTTTTACAGGCTCATATAAGACGGGCAAATATATTTATGAAAGAGTTGCCCAAAAAATGGTGCCCTGCCAATGTGAACTCGGCGGAAAGGATCCCCTGTATGTAGCAGCTGATGTAGCAGATATAAAAGCCGTAGCCGCAGCTACAGCCGATGGTGCCTTTTATAACAATGGTCAAAGCTGTTGTTCAGTAGAACGCATTTATGTTCATGAAAATATTTATGATAAATACTTAGAAGAATTCACTACTGAAGTCAACTCTTATAAAACAGGACAGCCCGTAGAGAATGGCATTTACATTGGACCATTAAGCAGGAAAGAACAATTAGTTGTACTTGAACAGCAGGTTAAGGATGCAGTAGCAAAAGGAGCAACAGTTATTACCGGCGGTAAAAGAGCAGGTGATAAAGGCTACTATTTTCAGCCAACCATCTTAACGAATGTTGATCATACAATGCTTGTGATGAAAGAAGAAACGTTTGGGCCGGTGATAGGGATTATGAAAGTAAAAAATGATGATGAAGCGATTGCCTTAATGCAGGATACTGATTATGGACTTACCGCTTCTGTTTACAGCAGCGATGAAGGCAGAGCTAAAAATATTTTAAGCCAAATAAACACCGGCACCGGCTACTGGAATTGTTGCGACAGGGTAAGTGCAGCGCTTCCGTGGAGCGGAAGAAATCATTCTGGTTTTGGAACTACGCTTTCACATGAAGGTATGCGGGCATTTGTGAAACCGAAGGCTTATCATTTGCGTGGCAAAACCTAATGTCATAAAAGCATCCACTATAAAATTCAAAGCGACCCAAAAATTTATACCCTCAAAGAATAAAAACTTCAGTCGCTTGCTAATTTTATACCAGGGTTTACTTCTCCAAAATCAGCACTCTGTCAGGATAGTCATCTCCTCCAACATTGAAATTTAAAGTAAGCGTAATCTTGTCGCCGCATGGGTTAACGGTGCCAGAACCCCTGACTGTTGCCCCCGGAGGTGCACCATCATAATCTCCGATTACCTGCTCTTCAACAGTCGCAATTGAAGTTGCCGGATCAACCTCAACAATCATGGGCTTTCTGTTTTTACCATACTTTGGTGCCGGATAGGCAGTTATCGTAATCTGATTGTCGGCAGAGCCGGGGCGAACGGCTACTTTCTCACCGGGATCAAAATCTGCCCAATCATCCTGGGTAATAGTATAATCGCTATTGAAAGAATTTTTATCAAATACACATTGAACCAGTAATTCAACAAAAGGACTTGAGCCCGGTTGTCCGATTATACTTGCGCCGTAATTAGTGCCGGTAAGTGGAAAAGCTTCTATCTTTTGACCATTAGATAAATAGACATCCGCACCAACAGTAACCTTATCTCCTTCTTTTACCTCTCCAAAACCTGAAAGAATATCTGTTCCAGTAAAGGCTACCGTTGTGGGAAAAGTAGAAATGCCTTCCTTAATTTTTATGACTTTAGTTGGGTCATCATTTTTAACAGCCACCACATCAAACTTTTGCGGCGGCACATCATGTTTAAAATAAAGATCCACAATAAACTCCCCATTAAAGCCGGCAACATCCTGTGAAGAGATAGATGCATCGCTTGAAGCATCTAATGTTATTAAAGGCAATGGAACTCTTGTAAGGTCAGGCAATATTGGATTGTCTTCTTTTTGGCAGGCGCCTAAAATTAAAGCCAGAAAAAAACATACTATAATTGAACTTTTCATAATGTCTTTATTTATAAATTTCTATGTTAAGGCATCCAGAACACCTTGTAAGTTGATACCGTTTTTTGTGTAGGTGCATTGGGATTAGTTTCAAGTTCCCCGTTATACCAGGGTAATGAAAGCGGATAATCAACCGTTAATTGTACCGGCACCTTAACCTGTGCGCCGGGATTAACCGGATCGCCATCAACAGGTGGCTGAACAAAATGGTTAGGCGCCTGTTGCGGATTGTTGGGATCAAACAATACAGGATAGCCGGTTCTGCGGTAATCAGTATACTGATCAACTGCGCTTCCGAAACTCGACAGCCATTTTTCTGTCATGATAATTTCTAATTTCCTGTCAGCATTTCCGGCAGTGTACAGGTTTAAAACCTTTGAAACATAATCATTAACAGCAGGCGTTCCGTTCAACGCGGGAGCAGCATCGCCGATCAATGTTTTTACCACATAGTCTACCTGTTTAAAAGATTCAAGAAGGGCATCATTAAACTTTGCCTTTGCATCACCGCCTATAACGCCGGTCTGCATTAATTCAGCTTCAAGATAAAGCCTGTCTGCATAAGTGATCAACCTATAAGGCGCAGCACCTGTGGCACTTTCGCCATTAATAACCTGGGCGCTGCCGTCATCGTATTTACCACCTACAGGATATATGCCGTATACACTTATGGAGTTATCCTGTGTACCATCTCGAAACTGGCCTACAGAGCCAAAATAAATGGAGATGAATGGGCCATCCCTGTATTCAGTCTGGTTTCCATCTCTTGGCGCTGTTGTGGCGTCTATCTGGTTATAGATATAATATGGAATGCGTGGGTCTGTAATGCCGGTAAATATTGCGGGGTTGTATCCTTTCATAATTTCATACAGCCACGGACTTACGTGATTACTTTTTTGCGTAGCTGTATAATCACCATAGCCGGGGTTTCTATCATCAGTTGCCCCTTTTTTTCCATACGGAATTAAAAAGCTTTCATTTGTAGCGCTGATCAATGGGCCATTTAATAATGCAGTAACCTGGGCCGAAACATCCTGTACTTTTCTAAGTTGCGCATACAATTTCAGTTTGATGGTATTGGCAGCTTTTGTCCACAGCGCCTGGTCTCCCTGGTAAATTATATCATCAGTGCCGGGCACAATAGTGTTCTCAACATCGGATTTTGCAAGGTCGGATATGCCTTCATCAAGCAAAGTAAAAAGCTGCGGATAGATGGCTGCATCATCGTCAAATTTTGGATACTTATTGCCTTCAATTAATTTACCGGCTTCAGAAAACGGGACATCTCCAAACACATCAACCAACTGGCTAAAGGTGTAGGCCTTAATGATTTTTGCTATACCCACATAGCGTGGATTTCCGGCAGCGCCGGCATCTTTAATAATTTGTTCAAGATCATTTATAACGCCAGGTGTATGAATGCCGGCGCTATTGGTAAAACTCTGGTAAAACGTAGACCAGGCATTGGTAATATAAAAATCATTGCCGGTGGAGCCATAAATGTCTTGTGCTTCCCTGGTTGACATTTGATGCGTGTAAGCAGACAACACCTGCGATAAGCCACCATAAGTACCATTACCAATAGTTAAAGCATTACCCAGGCTTAGTTCGGTAGCGGGAAGCAGCTTGGTTATTGAAATACTTACCGGGTTATTAGGATCTGTATTAATATCCAGTGTTTTTTTACACGATACCAGTACGATACATCCTAAAGGAAAAAGATATAAAAATTTGCGTAGCATAATAATAATTTGGAATTTTTAAAAGGTTACGTTCAGGTTTATTCCAAAGCGCCTTGTGGTAGGAGCAGTGCTTAATTCGATGCCCTGGGTAGTGGTTGAACCAAAGCTGTTCACCTCAGGATCATAGTTAATATGTTTCGGGAAATTAGGGGCCAGGTACCACAGGTTTCTTCCTGAAATACTCACAGTCATTGAGCCGATGGGTAACCTGGTGAAAACTTTTTTCGGCACATCATAGCCTAATGTCACTTCCCTGATTCTATACACAGTGGCATCATAGGTGTTCCATTCAGAGGCGCTGTTTGAACCAAAGCTCTCACCGAAATACAGATCATTCGTATTTATCCTCGTTTGGTTTGGCACTGTTTTACCATTAACCAATAGTGGAAGACCGGTATTGGGATCGCCGTATAAACCAGGAATTATCCAGGAGGTTTCTCTATCAACATTATCTTTTGTAACACCCCTGCCTAATACATCAGCAACAGTTGATGTGTATAAAGCACCACCTTTTGTCATATCAAACAATGCGGAGAGATATAAGCCTTTGTACGAAAAAGTATTGCCGATGCCCATCTTATAATCGGGGTTAGGGTTGCCAATATATTGTTCATCCAGCGCCTGTATCATAAAGCCGGTTGTTGGGTCAATCAGCAATGCACCGGTAGAGGGATCTCTTGCATCTACAGTTCCTCTTAAATAGCCAAAGGGTTTACCTGGTTCCAGATAAGGATTTATACCTGTAAGTACTCCAAACAGCGGCAGCCTGTCTACACCATCTATTAATTTTTCTACTATGTTTTTGTTTTTAGTAAATGTGCCATGGATTTCCCATTTAAAAGACCTGGTTTGTATTGGCCTTACTATTAAATCTATTTCAATGCCTTTATTACTCAACTCGCCATAATTAGTATAGAAGGCTGAATAGCCTGAAGATGGCGGTGTTGTAATTGGTGCAATCTGGTTAGTAGAATGTCTTTGATAGAGAGCGAGATCCAATTCAATCTTTCTTTTAAAGAAGCTCAGTTGACCACCGTATTCAAACTCCCTGGTAAACTCAGGTTTTAGATTAGGATCAAAAGCTATTGCGTCCAAAGAGGCGGTTGGCTGGCCCAGGAACGAGGAGCCGAGGCGATAAACATTTTGTAAAGAATAAGGATCAGCATCTCTGCCAACTTTTGCCCAGCCGGCTCTTACCTTACCAAAGTCTAACACTTTGCTGTTTATTTTCAGCGCATCAGTAAAAATTAATGAACCGGAAATAGCGGGATAGAAATAACTCCTGCTGTTTATAGGTAATGTAGATGACCAGTCGTTACGCCCGGTTAAATTTAGAAAAAGATAATTTCTAAAACCTAAAGTAGCGTCTGCAAAGGCAGCGATGATGCGTCGCCTTTCATAATAATCTGTATTGAAGATCTGTTGCGACGTATTCTTTAAAGTATAGATGCCACGTGTAATAAAATTGTTGCCTGTGTTAACCTGGTCGTTTATAGTTCGCTGGTTATAGTTGTTGCCAAGTGTTGCACGCAGGGTAAAATCTTCACTGATCTTTGGTGTAAAAGTTAATATCAGGTTACTTTCTATTTCCTGCTTCCTGTAGTTTTCAATAACCAGCCTGCCTAAACCTTCTGCCCCCCGGGAACCTATTTCAGTAATCTCTCTTCTATCTAATAAACTTATATTGCTGCCAATATTATAATCTACTCTTATCCATTTATTTATTTTAAAATCAAGATGCGTACCGGCAATAAAACGTTCTTCATCAGTAATCACCTTGTTGTATTTCGCTGACCAGTGCGGGTTATCATATTGACCGGCGCCATTTGGGATTAAAGAGTTTTGTTGTTTATCTTCAAAAGGCAGATCAAGGTTCCAGTTACGGGCTAACAAAAATGATCGTGCAAATGCAGAAGCAGCGCCATCTACCTGGTTATAGCCAAAAAAACCGCCTAATTGTTTTGATTTTGCATAACTGAAATTGCCACGCACATTTAAACCAATACCAAGCTTTGTTGAGCCACCCAAGCCGATATTGGTTCTATCATATTTTGATCCCGGAACATAGCCTTGATGGTTCAGGTTGGAAGCCGTGAGAGATACCGTATTTTTTTCGTCACCACCGGTAAAGCCAATTGAATTTTCGAACACTTTGCCGTATTGAAAAAGACTCTTTACATTATTAGGATATGCCCTGTAAGCCACGCTGTCAGTAGGGAAAAGTTCAGGATAGGCATTTTTATAATTCTGCCAAACAGGTATAGAATCCCTGCTTCTAAAAGACGGGCCCCATGAGCCGTTGGAATTTTGAGAAAGGAAGTTAGTACCCGCACCATATTCATTTTGGTAATCCGGATAATTGGCAATCTGCTCTATGGAATAAGAGGTTTTAAAATTAACCTCTAAGCCTTTTTTGCTTTTTGTGGCACTGCCTGATTTAGTAGTAATAATGATGACGCCATTTGATGCTCTTGAACCATAAATGGCTGCAGCAGATGAACCCTTTAATACATTCATTGAGGCTATATCGTTCGGATCAAGATTGGCAAGCCCGCTACCATAAGCGCCTCCACCCTGCGTTTGCTGGGTAGTTGTTACCTGGTCGTTACTGTACGGGATGCCGTCAACAACTATCAAAGGTTCGTTATTGCCAAAGAAAGAGGAGTTGCCTCTTATTTGTATACGTGTTGCGGCGCCCGGTGTGCCTTGTGATGTACGAATATCAACGCCGGCCACTTTACCCTGCATACCCTTAAGTAAATCAGGCTCCGATTTTTGTGTAAGAACGTTAGGGTCAACTTTAGCTATTGAATAACCCGTTGATTTATCTATTCTGCGAATACCTAACGCCGTAACCACTACTTCTGTTAAGGCGGTGCTGTTGCTAAGCATTGTTACAGTAAGATTTGGGGCGGCACTTACCACAACAGGTTTGTAGCCTACAATAGATATTTCTAAAGTTGTACCTGGCAAAGTATTAATGGTAAAATTGCCATTAATATCAGAAACAGTGCCATTGCGTGATTTGGTTTCCTTTATACTCGCATTGTAAACAGGGTTGCCAACAGAGTCGGTTACCTTGCCTGTAATTGCAACTTTCTGTGCTATTGAAAACAAAACAAGGGCGTTAAAAAAGAGGAGACATACAAATTTTCTCATAAGATTTTTTTACTGTAAATAATTTGATGACCTTAACGACGAGGTGACATGCAATGATACCAGAACGCTGTTTTTAGCAAAAGCGCCATTTACCGGTATAGTAATAATTGCTGCTGAAATCTATATTTTCACTACTGAAATAAACCCGGAGAGAAGAAGTGCTGAACAAGGCTTGAACTATATTCTGTATAAGGTGTTAGCTATGGCCTTAAAAAAAAGAGCTCCCTGTAGAAACAGAGAGCGTTGTGTAAAAAAAACTTAATACACATGAGAAAGCTTAAATATTATGCGGGGGTATATTTATTTGTTATGATGAATTAGTAAGTGTACCAATCGTTTTTAAATGTAGTAATTAATCTAACAGTTACTTAGCTTTTATTACTGAAGTCTAAAATTTTACGGCTAAAAAGGGCAAAATCTTTATTGTAATAATACAGTCTCCAACGTTTACGCCTCCATTATCCATTTCCTGAATTCAGGGGCAGTAACCTGGCTCACAATTATTTCATGATTTAATTCAGGTAATGTAATGTCAACCCTGAGCTTTACTTTATCATAAGGCTTATACCCCTTTACATAGTCGAGGTTAACGGTGTATTGCCTGTTGGCCCTGAAGAAAAGTGTATTGTCTAATTCAATCTCAAGCTCATTCAATGTTTTATCGGTAATATATTTTTTCTCAAACCTGTCAATCAGGTACACTATTTTATTCTCTGTATAAAAAATTACGACGTCCTCCAGCTTTATCAATACATGCTCAAGTCCTTTCTTAACCAGCAACCTTGTTTTACGTTTTCCACTTATAGCCGTAAATAATGATTGTAAAGGCTGCTGGTAGCCGCTAAAATGCGCCTTGAACTTTTTAAATTTGGCAAGCGCTTTTATCAACTCTTCAGATGATACAGGCTTAAGCAAATAATCAATACCATTATGATCAAATGCCTGAACAAAAAACTTATCATACCCCGTAACAAAAATCACCGGGATGTTTATTTGTACTTCATTAAAAAATTCAAACGATAAACCATCACCAAGTTGAACATCACTTAAAATCAAGTCAACTGAAACGGGGATAGAAAAATAATTTATACTTTGCTGCACCGAATTTAAAACCGCTACCACAGTGCATTCAGGGGCGGTTTCCTTCAACATAGTTTCCAGCTTTTCGGTGGCCTCTATTTCATCTTCTATGATTACAACTTTTAACATGCGCTTTAAATTATGCTTTCATCAATGGCAGCTTTACAATAAAACGATCGCCTGTGTTATCAATTAATAATTTCTTTTTAGATCCAGGCTCATATTGTGCCGGTAAATTTCTAACTCTATTTTTTGTCGGAAACTACGCCACTACGTGTTGGAATAATTTTGTTCTCAAACAAGAGGTAATCATTTTCGACACTTAAGCTTACCATTCTAATACAGTTTTTCTTTACGCATATAAGAGCCGGGGTTAATACCATCCTCTTTGCACAGCCTCTGTTTTTTATGCTGCTTTTTAAAAATCCTGTAAGCGGCAAATCATTTAAAATCCACGGTACAGGAGCTGCAGTTAATTTCAAATTTTGTATGTTTCCCTTTGGTATCACCTTTGGTGCCCCTAAAGCTTACGGGCATCTTTTCAATATCAGCCTTATCAATCGTTTTTCCATCTGCAGCAGGCGATACTTCACTCGTCCATTTTGCATCATCCACAATTTGAATATTTTTTGATTTTGTTTTTGCCGTACCCTTCTCCAACGGAATAGGCTCTTCGCTTATTTTAACCTGCTTGGCCATTTCTTTTTCAAAGGGTGTAAACACGGTAGAGTAATTACCCTGGAAGTTTACCGCATAATTTCTTAAATTTTTTAGCGGCAATCTCAGTTCCGCATATTTATCTTTTAGCGTTACCTGCTCAACCTCCGGCATAATATTCCTGATTTTTACATCAGCATTTACACCTTCAATATCCAGCATTTTATGCAGGTCATCAATCCTCAGATCGCCATATAATTTACGGCCTTGTACAGTTTTTACCGATTCAATAAAATAATTATCCCGCTGGCTGCGCATGTTTACCGTATTGCCATCCTGGTATTCAATACCAGATGATTTCGAATCTATATCAAGATCGCCAATAGACAAAGCTCTTAAGGTGCTGTTCTCCAAATCCATTTGTGCAGTATTAACATCGCCGATATTTATTATAGAGTATTTAGCTGTAAGCCGCATATCTTCTACATTAGCACAATCCAAACTTGTATTGGACACTTTTAATCTTGCCGCAGGTAAATCATCTTCAATAGAAATACCTGATGACCTGCTATCAACATCTATCTTGCTGTTCAGGGGTATGAATACAGTAAGCAATCTTCTTTTACTTACTAAACCTTGTGTTGAGGATTCTACGTCTATTAAGATAGAGGGCGGCATATTTGATTTCGCTGCATTTGTTTTTGAAAGTTCTGACGGATCCATATAAGTATAAACATGGCTTTCATTATTATATCCGCTACTGTATGATGTGGCATTATTTCTTGAATTGAGTTCAACACCGCCGGCAATATTTTTTAAAGTGATCCCCGCTTCACTAAAAAAATCGGCTGCAGCAGGTATCTTATCTGCATTTGAAAAGTTAGCTGTTGTAATAACTTTTACTTTGTTTTCGCTCCAGGTATTTATTTGAAGATTATGGGAGGTATTTGTAAAATGAATGACAGAAGCTGCGTCAGCAGGCACTTCCAGGCTAAATTCTTTATCAGTGCAAACATTTTCCATATTCTCTTCAGCCGGTATTTTGGGCTGGGCCAAAACATTTACACACGGCAGGAAAAGCGTCAATAAAAAATGAAAGTGAAAAAAAAGGCGTGAAAAGATGCTCATATAATTATTTAAAGTTTAATAAAAGAAGGCAATACATTCACTGAATCCTGCGTGCTTTTATAGTGGTTATTCATTTTAATTATTTCCGCCTGCAACTCTTTAAGCAATACTATTTTTTCCTGGTAGATATTTATCATCCGCATAACAACATCATCATTAACACCTGTCTGTTTCATGTCAGTCCGAAGTTGCTTCTCATCTTTATCCAAATCGCCAAACTGTGTTTTGAACAAAATAAAATAATCAGCGCTTTCAGCATAAATAGGCGTGTGCCTTACCCTATCCAATTGATAGCTTACCATTTGACCATAGCTGGTTTGCATATCGTTAAATACTTTTTCGCCTATATTGAGCGATTTTGATATTTGGTTTTTTTTGCTTTTGTAAGAAGTTTGATAAGTGATAGCCGGTAAATTGCTTTTACCGAAAAGCTGTTGTTGCTGACTGCTATCTATAGCTGCAATAGCCATTTGCTTTTTATCTTCTTCGGGCGGCAAACCTGGTACTGACGTTGCCGGCGCCTCTTTAAATACTGTTGTATTAGCAGGCTTGCCATTTGGCGTAAAATAATAATACAGCCATGCAGCCATAATAATAATTACAGATGCAGCGGCAGCACGGTAAATGAACGAGCCGGAAACCAGGCGCCCTTTCTGGGGTGCAGCAAACTTTTGCTCAATATGGAGCCACACAGCAGCACCAGGAAGGTCAACATCCATGCTATCCTTATTATCATAACAAAATTTTTTAAGGTCATCCATGTAAGGAAAGATATTTTAGCAGGTGTTCTTTAAGGAGGTGTCTGGCTCGCTGGTATTGGCTTTTAGAAGTTGATTCACTAATATTCAAATGTTCAGCTACTTGTTTATGTGAATAATCTTCAACGGCAAAAAGTGTAAAAACCTGCCTGCAACCTTCGGGAAGGGCTTTTATGGCTTCATGCATTTTTTTTGAACCTACAGCCTCTAACCATGTTGAATCTTCCTCTTCTTTTGATTGTGCATCCAGCGGCGTAAATGTTGCCCAGGTCATTTTTTTTTTATTCAGTTTGCAACATTCTGATACTACAATTTTTTTTAACCATCCGGCAAACAGGTTATCATTTTTTAACTGATTAATTTTTTTAAAAGCAATTACAAAAGCCTCCTGTAATACATCTTCAGCATCTTCATGATTCCCCGTCATGCGTATGCAGAGGTTAAACATGGCTTTTGAAAAATGCTGATACAACACTGCCCCGGCACCGCGGTCGCCCATACGAGCCTTTCTTACTGCATCAATAAGTATGTTATGCTCCTGGTGCAATATGGGTTACTATTATAAGAGATCAGTTTTTAAAAAAAGTTGGAATCAGGCAGTGATTATTTTACTTCAATTACCAAAATTCATTTTTCAGCAGCCTTCAGAGGGTACAATAAACCATTGTAATAATCACGAAATAGGTAATACTTTTTAAAGCAAATATTACCAATGGCATAAAACAATTATGAATAGGTGCAAACGTTAAAGTATAACAGGGCGTTACACTATATGTATAAATATTATGTAGATTTTATTTGCAGTCTACAGCAGCCAGATTTGATGAAGCCTAACTTAGCCATAAAATATCAGTAAGGTAAATTGATATTTATGCATACCCGCATTTAGACCATAGCGCCTTTCAACATCTCAATATTTTAAAAACTAAATTGCTTAATCTCTTTTTGATTGTCCCCGGGTTCGGAGTGTAATAAGCCTTCAACAACTTTTAATTCACCGGTAACGGCATCTATTAACCCATTTTTTTCATCTTCTATATTAGTGGCCTGTGTATATACATCGCCGGCAATACTTCGCATTCTTAATTCCTTTTTATATAAGGCGATCAATGCTGTTTTGTTCTCAGCATCGTTCGGGCCACCATATTCGCTAAAGCCAAAACCGCCCCATTCGCTTACAATTAAGGGCACTTGTTTTCTGTAAAAAAACGGGTCGCCAACAACCAGCGGAAATGCCGCAACACCTTCTATTCTTCCATCTACAAGATCATTCAATTGCTGCTTCCACCGTTCCAGGTCGGGTGTGTAAAGATGCGCCGTAAGCAGATCTGATTTTAGCCGGCCTTCAAGCGAAACATGCTGCCAGCCATCATTATCAACAACCAGAAATTGCGGGTGATTGATGTGCATGAAATGATACATCTCGATGATATACTGCCTTGTGTCAAGATTAGTTGCAATATCCTGCGCACCCCAATCTTCATTATATAAACTCCATATTACAACGGAAGGATGTGTTTCGATCAGCGATAACATTCTTAATAATTCTTCCTTGTGATTTGCCCGGCTGCGCAGGCTTGAGCTGTGGGGGCTTGGCACCTCAACCCAAAGCAATAAGCCAACTTTATCTGCCAGGGTATAAATCCTGGGGTCTACACCGGCTATGTGAATACGAACAAGATTGCAGCCCAGTTTTTTCATAGCCAGCATGTGGCTTTTTATCTCGTCATAAGTTGCAGCGCCTGGCTGGTATAAAATACCATCAAGATAAATGGGTTCGTTGTTGAGATAAATTTTACTTCCTCTTGATTCAATTTTCCTCAGCCCGAAATTGGTTTCTATTTCTGCGGCATACCCATCTTTATCAATGAGCTGTGCTACCAGCCTGTAGAGATGCGGGGTTTCCGGTGTCCACATTATAGCACCGGGTATTTCTATAACTACCCGCTGTTGCTTCTGCCCTTCCTGCAACGGCAGTTCATAATCATCTGTGGCAATGGGCTCTTCATTTACCTGCTTACGATTGTAAACTTTTAAACGTAATTTATAGTTGCCGGGATCCATTATCCGGGTAGTTAAATTAAACCGTACCACGTTATCTTCAACTATACTTACCACCCCCACCCGGGAACGCAGCCTGTTCCTTTCAACACATTCAAGCCAAACACTTCTAACAGCCCCGGTATAGGTTTGGTACCAGATACCGCCGCGTTTATAAACATGCGATTCCTGTTTACCACGGGGTATATCGGCATCCATTGTATCGGCTATTCTTACAGTAAGCCTGTTACGTTTGCGTAAATATTCTTCTCTCAATTCATAAGAAAAAGACGTGTATTCACCGAGGTGCATTTCTTCACCTTCAATAGTAAGTAACTGCATGCCATTTAACCACACCTGTGTTTCGTAACCACATGCGCCGAAGGTTAATTGAAGAATTGAATGCGGCGAGCCGTTTCCATTCGCCAACATAGGTATTGGAAATTCTCTTTCATACCAGGCCACCACTTTATCATGCCAGGCACCTGCATTCTGCTGGCCTTTGGCTTCTGCAAGATGTTGTTCAATTGAGCCTGGCCAGTGCGCCGTATCTGAATATTCATGACCCATATACCAGCCTTCTTTTAGGCCTGCATCATCTGCATCTAATGCAAAATGCCATTCACCATCAAGCAATATGATTGAATTTGGCCGGATAACAGCCCGGGGTATAGGGTTGATAACATTCTCCGGTACTTCAGTTTCCTGCTGGCTTCTTGATAAGCCGTAATTAGGATGCGTATCGTTCATAAACTTAATCTCAGCTGATGTAAATTAAAAAGAAATGGATTGTAAATCATGTGCATGTCATAACAAAATGTAAACATGAAGAACGCATTTTTATGGCTGGTTGATATAAATTTTATAAATAGATTTTTAAAAATTGGCATAACTGCCTGGCATTATTCTTTAACTGCTGAATTACTTACAAAAGCAATACTCTTGCTATCCGGCGACCAGGAGTTGACATTAATAGTGCCCTGCCCGCCATAAAGATAGGCTACCACTTTAGGCGCTCCGCCGGCTGCAGGCATAATGCTAAGTGTAACCATTTTATAAGATGGATGTGAATTTGGCTCAATATTGTTCGGGAAAGAAATAAATGCTATCCATTTACCATCCGGTGAAATGTGCGGGAACCAGCTATGCTCGGCACCAAAAGTTACCTGTTCTTTTGCTGCGCCATCAGGCTTCATACGCCACACCTGCATTGTACCTGTTGGGTTGGCGTTATAATAAATGTACTTACCATCCGGTGAATATTCGGGGCCGTCTACATGCCCTGTAGCGTTGGTTGTCAGCGCCGTTTCTTTACCTGTGTTTACCTCAACTTTATAGAGATTATAAATTGAACTGCCATTACGCTGAGCTACGATCGTTAGGGCTTTTGCGCCTGGTGCCCATCCATGCCAGTATGATGGCGTTTCCTGGGTTACCTGTTTTGGCTCACCACCTTTAAGCGGTAAAACATACACCGTAGAGCCTCCGCCGTTTAAGCCGGGCCGGTGATGACTTATCGCAAGTGTTTTACCATCGAAAGATATACCATGATCGTTATTGTTTTTGTTTATATCGCCTGTGTTAAGTTTTTCAGGCTCGCCCCCCTCTATTGAAATTGTATATAAATAGCCGCCTTCATTATACAGAAGTTTTTTACCATCAGGCATCCAGTTCGGCGCTTCAAATCTTCCATCAGATTCCCTGATCACTTTACGCTTACCATCAGCAATTGTCATAATCTCCAGCCGGCAGCCGAATATTTTATTATCTTCTTTTGCTTTGATAGCCGGGTTAGGGTTGTATTGATTATTGATGGGTTGATCAAAACGCACATTCCAGATTTTGGCTTCGGCAATACTATCAGCATTATGCGAGCATACAAACACACCCACAAAAACTGAATCGTTTAAGCCAGTAATCTCTGTAGCGCCAACTTCCTGTAAAGGTTCACCCCAGTTTGCTACTCTCATCGTAAGCTTTTCGCCTACACGTTGCATTTGAATAACCTGGTGTTGATTTTTCTTCGGGAAAAAAATTTCATCCTCAGGATCACGCATGAAAGCGCCTTTCAGGCTTCTCCATTGTAATGTTGTAAGCCCGTCACCATGTACGGTGGCGTTATAGCTGGCTGCATTTTCATCAAGCGATTCCCTCAACATCCAACCTAATTTGCGATGTGCATTGCCTGCATTTCCTGTTAGTTGAAAATTAGCAGTGACTAAAAAGTCGCCTTTTACTTTTTTATACAGGTATTGAAATTCATCGCGGTTAAACCAAATATTATAACCTGCGCCTTTTAACAGGTAGGTTTGAGATTGCGCATCATAGTCAGTTGAGCCGGAGATCTTAGGTTTTCCAACATCCGTATTTTCTTTGAAAACCCCCAGTGCCTTTTGCTGAGAAAAAGATGTTATAGTAAAAGCTGCTAACAAAACAGATAGAATCAATTTCATAAAATATATTTAGATGAACACAAGCAATGAGCTGAAGGCAAACTCAAATGTAGCGTATTTATAAAGGCCTTTCAATAATTGTGCTGCCGGCACTCGTGGCAATAATTGCTTTATGAACCAGCTTGTAAAAAAGCGAAATTTCTATAACACCTGTAAGCATTTTCAATTGACTATTTAATGTTGCAAGATCAGGCCAGCTATCAAAATAAATTTCAAGTAAATAATTGCCGGATGCAGTTATAACAGGCCCATCACTTTTATTACTCATTTGCCATTCTATTTTTTGCGGCGAGCTGATTTTTTTTACCTCCTTAAAAACATAAGAAGAAGCTGCAGGGATTACTTCAGCAACGATGGGGATTTTGCCGGTAAATTTTTGAACCAGCTTTTGCTGGTCGCCCAAAATAATAAACACTTTAGCCTGCCGGGCATATAATTTTTCTACAGTGTGAATACCGCCACCACTTTTTAAAGCATTAAGGTTGAGATCAACTTCATCGCATCCATCAAAATAAATATCAATACTTTCTACATCGTTTATTGAAATAACTTCTAATTGAAGTTCTTTTAATAATGAAGCCGTGCTGAAAGATGATGTACAAAAATGTAAAGGCATATCTGCCTCGTATTTTTCTTTTAATAAGCGGGCAAGATGAGCAATGGTAGAGCCGGCACCAAGGCCAATAGTCATCCCCGCCTTTATATATTTTAATGCTTCTTCAGCAGCGGCTTTTTTTAGATCCATAAAATAGTTTTGTTGAACGTAGCATAGTAAGCTGATTACGCATGAGCTCTTCTATACCGGTAAATAAATAATTGTAAATTTGAGGCAATGTCAGGACTTGCAAAGATATTACCTCATTATACTTATGAAGAATATAGCCAATGGGATGGCCGCTGGGAAGTAATTGAAGGCATCCCGTATGCAATGAGCCCTGCGCCGGTGCCGCAGCACCAATTTATTGCAGGAAATTTATTCAGGGAATTTAGTCTTGCGCTCAAAGCAAAAAAGTGTGGATGCAAACCTTACATGCCTCTGGATTACCTGGTAAAACCTGACACAGTAATTCAACCGGATGTGGTAATTGTTTGTGGTGAAATAAAAAATAAATACTTAGATTTTGCACCTGCCTTAGTGGTTGAAATTCTTTCGCCGGCGACTGCGATGAAAGACAGAAACAATAAATTTTTTATTTACGAATCGGAAAGAATCCCTTACTATATCATTGTTGATATAGACAAACCTGATGTAGAAATTTATCATTTAAAAGATGATAAATATTTTCAGGAAACTTTTTCGCCGCTAAGTGCTTTTGAATTTAGTTTAACAACGGACTGTTCCATAAGTGTATGGTTTAAAAATATTTGGGAATAAGGAAGCGATTCTCTCCTGCGAACTTATTCCGTATATTGTATTGTTCTTTTTTCTTCCTGGCTTTGCATGGCAAGTTCTATAATACGAATGGTGTTCCTGGCCTGTTGAGCAGTTACCCTCAACGGTTCGTTATTGGTAATTGCATTGTAAATATTTTGATAGAAGTCTGCATAATTGCTAATCCCACTTTCAACCTTGCCTATAACATGTATGCGATTAAATTCAGTATTTAACCTGCCCCATGTTGCTTCCGGCTCAACCCCCCAATTGGCTTTAGTTAATGGTGTAAGCCCGGCTTTCAAATCTTCTTCCTGTACATCTAAGCCATACTTGGTAAATGAACCCTGTGTACCAAAAACTGAGAACCTTGGTAAATTTTCTTTTACCAGCATCCCACCTTTTAAACTGTATTTTATTTTTTCATAATGCAGTATCACTTCAAAGTTATCTGTTACTTTAGAGCCGGCACGCTGCGAGCGTAGATCTGCAGTAACAGCTTTCGGTAACCCAAACAAATCCAATGCCTGGTCAATTAAGTGAGAGCCAAGATCATATAAAATGCCTGCCCCCGGCTGATCATCTTCCCGCCAGGCATCAGGTTTTAAATAGTTTCTAAACCTGTCGAACCTGCTTTCAACCTCTACTACATCTCCCAGCCAGCCATCACGAACTAATTTTTTTAATGTATCAAAATCTCCATCAAAACGCCTGTTGTGATAAACACTAAGCAAGCGGTTAGTTGTTTTAGCAAGCGCTATCAATTCATCGGCATCTTTTGTGGTTATGGTAAATGGCTTATCAACCACCACATGTTTACCTGCATGCAACGCCGCCGCAGCTAATGGTAAATGCGCCGTATTAGGCGTAGTTATTACAACAAGATCAATATCCAGGTTATTAAAAATTTCTTCAACCGTTGCAACAACTTTTGCAGCCGGATATTTAGCGTTGGCAATGGCCACCTGCTCAGGCTTTGATGCTCTTATAATTACGAGTTCAAGACCTTTTATTGTGGTTAATAATGGCGCATGAAAAACCTGGCCACCTATGCCAAAACCTATTAAGCCCACTTTAATTGTTGCAGACATATCCTGATAAAATTTATTTGTTATAACACCTGTTTAAACAAATATACATTTAGTAATTGTCGCCGTAGTGTACCGCTAATAACTTATTTCCGCATGAAAAAACATATTGGTATATTACTACAGCCAGTCAGTCACACCATGCCGCTTTAATCATTTCTTAAACTTGATAAAATATTCCGAAAGATATTGGCTGCCGGTGCTGTCCATGTCTTTAAAAAATAATCTTGCTTTTTGGCCGAGCAAAAGTGACGTGTATTTATTAGATTGATCAGAACTATTATTGACAGGTTGCAGTGAGGGGTACCAAAGTGTATGTCCTTCTTTTTTCAAAAGCAGCTTTGGTGTTGACCATTCCTGGGCAGACATACCTTTATCAAAATCTTTGTTTTTATTAAATGATATGTAAATGCTATTGCCTTTCCATGATGGGCCTTCTGCTTTGGCCATTAGCATAACCCAGCATTTTAACCAGGTGTTCCAGCTGACTGACGGACCCCAATAATATTTGGCTGTTGGAGAAGAAGCAGGCCCGCCGCCATCGGCAAGAGGTATCTGGATGGAAGTGACCGGGGCGCCTATGCTATCATAAGATGCATTAAAGCCTTTGCCGTCCCATCTCCTGGCTTTTAATACAGGCGCCTCAAGATCTGATAATAAAATTCTGGCAATACTTATACACTGTCCTTGCCATTCAACGGAGGGATCGTAACTACCCGGATCATACTTACCCGGGTAACCATATTCTCCATAAAATATATATAAGTATTTACCATTGGCAATGGCAGAAGGATCGCCGACACCACCTGCAAAATTTATCCCGGTATTATGTGGCCTTAATATTAATCTTGGCTGGTTGTCTTCAAGTATAATCCCTTTATTTTGCCAGCTTTTACCACCATCAACAGACTTCATTATACCAATACGGCAAACAGCAGTCTTTGTGTCATCGCCTTTGAGCCCCTGTGGCCAGTTAACATCTTTATATCCTTTGCCGGTTGCAGAATCATAAGGCAGTGTAGACGGATAATTTTCATTATGGTATAAGGCGTACAATGTTTTTTCAGATGCATCACCGGGATCTTTATACAAGGTTTCAAACCATACAGCGCCGTGAAGCCCGTCTGTACCCGGTTGCACATTTGCAGGCATTAAGGGTTCAGTAAAGTCAGCGGCGTTTTTACTGAATACTTCATCTACGGTGCTGCCACTGGCATATTTAAGCTCATGCGCTTCACCCCATAGTGGGTCTTCGCCATATTTTCCGGGAAAAATTCTGAAGGTATCTTTAACCCATACGGTAGCCATATTACAATCCACAAAAGAGTTAAAAAGAAATGGCTTAGCCGGTAGAAGGAAAAAAGAAGGAGAAGATTGAGCGGTGGAAGCTGCAACTTTTTTTGAATAGTTACAGGCCGTGAAAATTAAGGTGATTGAAAGGAAGACTAAGTAATTTAAAGAAGAAAATTTCATGACGATGAATTTAGAAAATATTTCTTATTGTATTAACAACAAACAAGACTATAGAAAATATCATAAGCTGTAAAAAATAAAGTTAAGCGGCTTCTCACTTTCCGATACAAAATTTACTGAAGATATAATCCAGCCGATCATCATTGGTAATTTCCCCGGTGATCTCGCCGAGATGTTGAAGACAATTCCTGATCTCCAGTGATAAAAGATCTATGAACAAATTATCAGATAACCCTTTTTTTATATTCTCCAGGGATTCATTAACTTTTTGCAAAGCCTGAAAATGGCGGCTATTAGTAATGATCATGCTTTCAGCTTCCAGTTCACCTTGAGTTACTTTATTAAAAAGCACATCCTTCAAATGCTCAATACCCTCGTTATTTTTTGCTGAAATCAAAATTGTATCGCTAAAGTTATTTTTTACGTGGCTTATTTGTTTTGCATCTAACTGATCATATTTATTACCAATAAGCATGTAATTTTTATTACGTGCCGAAAGATCTTGTCTTATTGTTTCAAGTTCTGTGTCATCGAAATTATTAACATCAAATACGTATAGCACAAGGTCAGCCTGCGTAATTTTTTCCTGGCTCCTGGATATCCCTATTATTTCGATCTGATCATTTGAATGTTGCCTTAGTCCTGCTGTATCAATCATTTTAAAAAGGATGCCGTTTATGTTAAGCACTTCTTCAATGGTATCACGGGTAGTGCCAGGGATGTCACTAACAATGGATCTTTCATCATTTAATAACGCATTAAGCAAGGTTGATTTTCCGGCATTAGGTTTTCCAACTATTGCCACGCTTACGCCATTCTTGATCACATTTCCTAAAGCAAAGGATTGCAATAATTTATTAGTGGTTTCAGAGAGTGATTGTATTAAAGCTATGAGCCCTGAACGATCTGCAAATTCCACATCTTCCTCACTAAAGTCAAGTTCCAATTCAATCAAGGCTGAAAATTCAATAAGCTTTTCCCTGAATCCTTTCAATATCATAGAAAATTTGCCCTTTATATTATACATCGCAGCTTTTTGCGATGCAAGCGTGTTGCTCGCTATAAGATCGCCCACTGCCTCAGCCTGCGTCAGATCCAGCTTACCATTTAAGAAAGCCCGCTGGGTGAACTCGCCGGGTTTAGCTAATCTTGCACCGCATGAGATAAGCGCATTTAAAACCATCTGTTGCACATACGGTGAGCCATGACAACTGATCTCAACCATATCTTCTCCTGTGTATGATCTTGGTGATTTGAAAATTGATAAAACGGCTTCATCAAGCAACTCGTCCTTATATTTTAGTACGCCCACATGTAAAGTATGCCCTGGCTGACTTGCTAAATCTTTTGAGAAAAAAATGTTATTACAGATTTTAAACGCATTTGTACCACTTACTCTTATCACGCCAATTGCAGAAATTCCGGGAGGAGTTGCCAATGCCGCTATCGTATCATCCCAGCCATACAGTTTTGTATTCATTGTGCAAATTTACTTAAGCTTACAAAAGCACTTTAAGCATTTAAGGCATAAAAAAACCGCTGCATTACTGCAACGGCTTTAAGAAACTTCAACGATATTATTATTGTTCCTCTATTTTAAACTGTATTGGTTGCTCACGAAAAGCTTTTACAAACCTGCCGTTTTGTTGCGCAGGCTTCCATTTCGGCCCTTTACGAATAGCATTTACAGCTACCTCGGCAAGCTTAGTGCCTTTCATTGTAATCGCTTCAACATCACTCACATTACCTTCTTTGTCCACAATAAATCTCACCCTGCATTGACCAGATTCACCTGCTTCAGTAAGCTCATCAATGTTATTGTTTATGGCTTTAGAAACATAGTTTCTCCATGCACCTTCGCCCCCTGGAAATGAGGCTTCTATCTCAACCTTCGTAAAAACTTTATCCTCATCTTCTTCCTTAGCAGGCGGAGCTTCGATAGCTTTACCAGCATCTTCAATCGGCGGAGCTACAATACCAAGATCTTTATCGCCTTCCGCAGTTTTTACATCCACCTTAGCCTCTTCCAACTCTTTAACTTCTGGTGGCGGCTTTATAACTTCTTCATCTTTCACCACTTTTGGCGGTGTAAATTGAATGGTTTTAATTGGCGGTGGCGGTGGCAACTTTGGTGGCGGCGGCGGTGGTGGTGGCGGTTCTTCAGGCTTAACCTGTTCCAATTCAAGATCTTTCACAACCATTGGTGCTGCGGCATCCTTCTCTTCCATTTTTTTGGCAATAAAAGAACCTAAAAATAACACTAATACTATCCCAATAGTAATTAAAAGAGAAGTTGTTATACGCTTGTTATACGTTTTCCGCAAGTCGTAAGCACCATATTCTTTATTCTTTCCTTCAAAAAGAATATCAAGAAAATCTGCACCTAAAATTTTATTACTTTCCATCTTATAGTTTTAATAAGCTAATACTTATTGAACGCCACCAGCCTGCTCAGTAAGCTGAATAAACTTATACTCATCATCAGTAGGGTCAATCATTGCATAACGCTTAACATCGTTAATTGACATTTCGTCAAGCATATCTACTGCGTTTTTATACGTTGCATCTTTATCAGGTTTAATAGTCACAAAGAAATCATCGGCAGGCGTACTTTTCTTTTTATCCAGAATGATCTTCCGAACATCTTTATAAGTTGTTGTCTGGAGCTTTGTAGGATCATTACCAAAGTAATAATACACCACGTCTGCTTTACCAAGCATTAAGGTTAAAGAGCCTGATTCCTTTACTTTATTTAGTTCATCAGGCTTATCAGTATCCTTCGGCATGGCCAGGTTCATTGCCGTGGGTTGAGCCATGGTGGTAGTAAATATAAAGAACGTGATCAGCAAAAAACCAAGATCAACCATTGGTGTAAGATCAACTCTTGTAGAAAGTTTTTTTCCTTTTTTTACACCAGGTCCTTTTTTGTGACCACCACCTTTCACCTCCATTTCTGCCATAGTAGTAAGATTTTATTTGAATGAATTATTGTGTCGTTTCAACATCGCCTGCCATATTTCGCTTATAAAGCTCAGACCCGGCGGGAACATCTTCAGGATTTGTAACCAATTGATATTTAAAAATTTCATTTCTTTTAAATGCCTCAATTACACCTTTAAAGCCAGGGTACTTTGCATTATTATCCCCTTTTATAAGGAAATTGATCTTCCTGCTTTTATAGGCGTTAACGGCGGCATTTATCCAGGCCTGCAATTCATTGTTTGTACTATCCACAGGAATACCTGTAAGATTTGTCGTTTTCAATTGCTCTGGCGTTAACCGTGTAAACTGGTTAAGTTGTGCCAGTGGTACCCCAACAAAAGTTGACATCTTAAAATATTTTTTATCATCAGATGACAGATTAAGATTACGGGCTGTATTTAACTCATCTATTACATCGCCTTTCATATCATCACTCATATCTAAAAATACCCTGCCCTGTTTGTCTAAGGATACTGTAAAAGCATCCGATTGAGGCGCAGCTTTTGAAGCAACCGAGCTTGGCGGAGAAACGTCTACAGCTTCTGCGGGTTTAAATTTTGTTGTTAATATGAAAAATGAAAGCAGAAGAAATGCAACGTCGCACATTGCCGTCATATCAATATTGGTACTGCCTCTTTTTATTTTGGCTCTTCCCATTATTATTGTTTTATAATATTAGATGCAAATGCATACTGCATTCCACATTAAAAATTAAATTATTTGTATAATGACGCAAAACTTTGGGTAAGTGTGAAGCCAGATTCATCAATACCGTAAGTAATACCGTCAATTTTTGTAGTAAACGTATTATACATAATGATAGCAACTGCTGACGTACCAATACCTAAAGCCGTATTATACAAAGCTTCAGAAATACCTCTCGATAATTCTCTTGCTGCTTCTCCACCGCCGGATTCACCAAGATTACTGAATGACCTGATCATCCCGATTACCGTACCTAACAACCCTAACAACGTAGCTACCGACGCTATCGTTGAAAGAAATACCAGATTCTTTTCTAACATTGGTAATTCAAGAGCCGTAGCTTCTTCAACTTCTTTTTGTATAGCAAGTACCTTTTGTTCAGTAGACAGCTCATGCTCAGAAATCATTTCTTTATATTTTCTTAAGCCGGCTTTCATCACGTTAGCAACAGATCCTTTTTGCCTGTCACATTCTGCAAGTGCAGCGTCAACTTTTTTATCAGCCAGGTAAAATTGCACTTTCCTGATAAATTCAGCATTAGAGCCTTTGCCGCCAGCCTTCATAACAGTTAATAATCTTTCAATCACGAAAGTTAATACGATTAAGAAGCAACCGATAAGGATAGGAACGATAATTCCGCCTTCGTACATTTTAGCAAGATTTGATTTTGGGCCTTTGTGGCTGGGCCAGAAGCCGCCAGCTTTGTCAGGGCTGGTAAAGTTTCCATCGCCCCCAATTACAAAACGCCAGATTACATAGCCTGCCACAATGCAGATTAGTGGTGCCAGCCACGAAATAAGGTTACTCGATTTTCTAGCCTGCACTGAAGTAGTTGCATTAACAGTTGGCCTTCCAGTGGGTGTTGTTTCTGCCATGACAGTAGTTTTTTAGTGAATGAAAGTTAAGTTATACGTGATTAAATATTTGATTGTACAATTGTAACGAAAATTAATTTCAAAACTAACAAGTGCCTAATAATTTTTTTAAGGCCTGGCTATTTAGTAAAATAATTATACCCCCCTGCATCAAAAGCAAACTCCCACAATGGTTAACAAAGATTTTATATTAAAAAAAAATGAATAAGATTTATCACGGGATCGGAATTATAAGTATGATAATGGCAATCAAATAATCCTTTTTATTCATACCGCAATGCAACAATAGGATCGAGCTTTGAAGCTTTAATTGCCGGGTATAAACCGGCGCATAAGCCTACAAGAGAACAGGTGACAATACCAATTATTACCCAGCCCCATGGCACCACGAATCCTGTTTTTAATACAAGACCAAACAAGTTACCAACTAACACGCCTAATACAATACCGAATAAAGCCCCGAAAAGACTGATTATAACAGATTCAAACAGGAATTGTTGGCGTATACTTAATCTTGTGCCGCCTAAGGCTTTTATTAAGCCTATTTCTCTTGTTCGTTCATTAACCGCCACCAGCATTATATTCATTAATCCTATGGAAGCGCCAATAAGTGTTATTAAACCGATGAAAGCCGCAGCGGTAGTTATACTGCCCAAACTGTTTTGAAACATTTCAGCAATGCTATCGCTTTTATCAACAAAAAAATTATCCTCATCTTTAAAACCCAACTTTCTTATTGGCCTGAAAATACCTTTGGCTTCACCAATAGCCACATCCATATCTTTAACGTTACTAACCATAACCCCAATATTAAAAGTGGTATTGGATGAGGCATGCAGCCGCCTGATGTTGTTGTAGGTAGTAATTACAACGTTGTCGGCATTTAAAAAAGCACTGGAACCTTTGTCTTTTAAGACGCCAATAATCCTGTATTTGTTATTTGAAACAGTGATGATTTTATCTATTGCCTTGTCAGGATTATCACTATAAAATTTTTTTAAAACACCATTGCCTAATACGCAAACATTGCGGCCAGATTCTACATCCAATTTATTAAAGTTGCGCCCATACGTTATGGTATACCCACTAAGCTGCAGATAACTTTCATCGCCACCGAGTATCATTATATTCGGATTGGTTTTTACTTTTCCATCAGTAACAGTTACGTTATTATTTCCACGCATCGAAAGACTAACCATTGCAGGAAATGCATAACGGTCTTTAAAGGCTTTGGCTTCTATGTATGTAATGATGCGGCCGAGACTGGATTTTTTTTCTTTCAGGGCGCT
>JANLXV010000238.1:0-3903 GCA_031365305.1 Chitinophagaceae bacterium | reverse complement strand
AAACGCAGACATAGTCAGCAAAGAAGCGCAAAGAGAAGAACACATTATAAAGCTGTAGCCCCTACTTTAAGTACAGATAGTACTACAGGGGAAACGCATGTACGCCATAGGGCACATGTTAGTGAAGGCAAATTGTTTTATAAAGGAAAAGTTGTTGCAGAAGTAGCACCTTCCAAGGCTTAGTACATTTATTATATTTTCGGATTATCCAAAATCAAAGGATTGATTAACTTCAATTTTAGGTTTTGGATTTTTTATTTTATTAAAGCGGGGATAATATATTAAGATGACTATTGCGATAGATATGATGGGCGGAGATTTTGCGCCGGAAGAAGCTTTTAAAGGCATAAAACTTTACTTACAAAATGCATCTGAAAAGGCCAAACTTTTATTAGTTGGTGACGAAATTATTTTGAAAGATGGTCTAAAAAATCATAATCTCAATACTGATCAAATTACAATTATACATGCACCCGAAGTTATCGGGATGCATGAGCATCCCACCAAAGCTTTAAAAGAAAAACCCCAATCATCAATAAGTATAGGTTTTCTGCAATTAGCTACCGGCAAGGCTGATGCATTCATCAGTGCAGGAAATACCGGTGCCATGATGGTGGGATCATTGTTTACCATAAAAGCTATAGAAGGTATATTACGACCAACCATCGGCGGCTATCTGCCCCGTGAAAATGGCACTTTGGGTTTACTGTTGGATGTAGGTTTAAACGCAGATTGCAAGCCTGAGAACCTCTTACAGTTTGCCATCCTTGGTTCGCTTTATGCAAAGCATGTTTTAGGCTTTCCTGATCCTAAAGTGGGTCTTGTAAATATTGGTGAAGAAGAAGGCAAAGGCAATTTGCTCACACAGGCTGCCTATAAACTTTTAAAAGAAAATACGTCTATAAATTTTGTTGGCAATATTGAAGGAAGAGATATTTTATTAGATAAGGCTGATGTGGTAGTGTGTGAAGGTTTTACGGGTAATGTACTATTGAAATTTGCTGAATCAATTCACGATCTTGTGCATCGCCGTAAAATTGTTGATGAACACTTTGAGCGTTTTAATTTCGAAATATATGGTGGCGTACCGGTACTTGGCATTTATAAACCGGTGATTATCGGTCATGGAATTTCTCACGCTATTGCTTTTCAAAACATGATTAACATCGCTGGTAAAATGCTGGAGACTGATTTGACAGGTAAGATAAAAAACAGTTTTAAAGGCACCTTGCCTTAACCATCAATTCTAAAAAGCCTTCACTCATTTCACTCATTTCCTTCATTGCCACTTTTGTTATTGCATTTAAAAGATTTTATTATTAGCTTGAAGCAAAATAAATACAGCATTCAATCAACTATAAATCTATTTGTATGGGGTAATGCTTTTACGGGTAACGTTTTTTCTGGTTGTTTCACTTTTATATTTTCGGCTATTGTCAAGCTGCTTAATTCAAATTAGCCTATTTATTTTCGGCAATCAAGGGCTACTTAACTATTATGAACCATTTTTTTACTTGTTAAATCAAAATAGTGAAAGAAGCTTTTTTCAACAATTCTTCCAAAACATATTTACCAATTCAGCTATCGTTTTTGTATTTTCATCGTGCTATAAAGAAACGTTGGCAACAGGTTTTTCAACAAGGAAAATTTAATATCTTCTAAATAAACAGACAAATAATAGAAAAACTATTTAACCTGATATGACTTGCAGAATGGACCGATTAGGTTTTATTGAACCTCTTCGAAGATTAACCTCCCGCAAAAAACTTTTTTAAATTATTCAAGTAAAAAACATTAAAAACACCTGATTTATGAAAACTGATTTTCCTTGTCCATGTTGCAAAAATGAGGATTGGTGCATTGTAAGTGAATACGTGTACGAAAAAACGCCAAATGAGAGCTTTGAAATAGATGATAGCAACTCCAGGGCTTCAAGGCTAAAAATGAGGAAACAAGTTTTATTTGATATCTGGTTTCCCGGCCAACAAAACATTACTCTAACATCAAAATACTGCAAAGCTTGCGGTTTTATGTGTTACTCTCCCCGGCCGTCTAACGCTGACCTCATGGCAAAATACCAGTTTTTAAGCACAAAAATGAGTATAGGAGCTTTAACTGTAAATACACCACATGCTTTAAGTATGGATGGTAAAAGAGAATCTTTTATGAAAGAAGTAATTGAAAAGTATCGTAAAGGTGGCTCTAAAAAAATTTTGGATGTAGGAGGTGGAGATGGACGGCTTTTACGGCCATTTTTAAAAGATGGGTATAACTGTTATCTGGTTGACTTTAATGAAGAGCCATACCCTGGTATTGAAAGGATTGGTGCTACCCTGAAGGACGTACCGGCGGGACACGTTTTCGATGTGCTTATCTGCAGTCATGTGCTTGAACATGTAAGCGAACCCGGTGAGTTTTTGCAACACCTAAGATCAGTTTTATCTGAAAATGGTGTTTTATATATTGAAGTGCCGCTTGAAATTTGGCATGGTATACCTATAAGCAAAGATCCTGTAACGCATGTAAATTTTTTCACGGTGAAATCATTAAAAAATGCTTTGATTTTAAACGGTCTTAAACCTATTGCCATTGAAAGTAAAATTGCAACCTATGATGGAAAATATAAACGAGTTGCATGGGCAGTTGCATCCTCGATAGAGACCGGGACTTCTCAAAGAAAATTTAATGGCAAGAATACCCAAAAGCTTATTCGTCCTGGGTTGCTCTCAAAAATTAACAGGAAAGTTGAAAATTTGTGGCTTGATAAAATATTAAATTCTTCCCACTCCAAATGATGAATTTTAAAGGCTCAATTTAAAGTCTTGCAGCCTCCCACCCTATTATAGCTGCTTTGCGTATGCCGCCCCAGTGATAGCCACCAAAAGCGCCACTGGCTTGTATTATTCGATGGCAGGGAATAAGAAAGGCAACAGGGTTATCGCCAATAGCAGTACCCACAGCTCTTGAAGCCGAAGATTTTTTTATTGACTTTGCTACAGTGCCGTAAGTAACCAGTTTTCCCATAGGAATTTTTAATAGAGTTTCCCAAACCTTTAATTGAAACGGCGTGCCCTTTAAATGCAATTTGATCTCATCTAAGTTGCTCCAGTCGTGAGAAAAAATATGCAGCATATTTTGTTGGGCAATATCTGCCATTTGCCTGTAGGCAGCTTTAGGAAATTTTTCTTTCAGTGCATGCAGCGCCTGCTCTTCATCATCTGCAAAAGCCATGTAACAAATGCCTTTAAATGTAGAAGCAACAATTATATTTCCAAACGGGCTTTCAGCATAACTATAATTTATAACGAGATTTTCACCACCATTTTTAAATTCTCCCGGCGTCATCCCTTCAATATTTATAAACAAATCATGCAGGCGGCTGGTACCTGTTAATCCTGTTTCAAAAGCAACATCAGCAAGAGTTGAATTATGCGTTTTAAGCATTTCTCTTGCATATTGCAGAGTAATATATTGCAAAAACTTTTTTGGGCTTACGCCGGCCCAATCAGTAAATAACCGTTGAAAATGAAACGGGCTTAAGTTAACGTTTGCCGCAACTTCATCCAGCCCCGGCTGCGATTTATAATTGTTTTGAATATATTCTATTGCCTGTGCTATCCTGCTATAATTGGTTTGTTCCCGGATGTTCATTTTATCAAATTAAAGAACAAAAATACATGGCGATCAAACCGCAACCTACCCGAATCTTGCTAAGTTTTATACCAGCTTATTGCGTTAAAAATTATCTTGCAGTAATAAGCTATCATCTTGAAAAATAATAAATATGGCATTGCTTTATTAGGCCTTGGCCAGTATACTACAGACCAGTTGGTGAATGCTATCCGGCAATCTGATCATTGTTTTATTGCAGCAGCTATTTCGTCGTCAAAAGAAAAAGCTGAA
>JANLXV010000220.1:0-3123 GCA_031365305.1 Chitinophagaceae bacterium | reverse complement strand
GTCAGCTCAATACATTTATCTATTTCTGCCAGGGCTTCCGAAATAGTTTTGCCGTTTTCTTCTGAGCACAATTCTGCAAGCTTATCCCTGTTATATTCCAGCAAAACTCTGTATCTATAAAATACCTGCGCTCTTTCCTTTACAGGCGTTTTGCCCCAGGTTTTAAAAGCGGTGGCTGCTGCTGCAACTGCATCATCCAAATCGGCTTTGCCAGACAGGGTTACAGCAGACAATACTTCCCCATTTAGTGGAGATATAACATCTATGTGCCTGGCAGAGGAAGATGTGCAGAAACGGCCATTCACGAAATCTTGTACCGGTGCATATTTCATGGATTCAAATTTTATACAGAATTATTGCATAGTTATGCGAACTCTTGAGATAACCGTTTGTTTATAAAAGGGCGGCCAAACAAAAGCGCTGGTAACTCCAGGTAAAGTTATCTTTATTTTGTAGTTATAGCATTGAACCTAAGCTATGATTGAAGTACAAATTGTAGCACATGCGAAATAGCAGATGTTGCCAGCGGGCGATGGAGATACCACCCACGGTGAGCTGCCCCGCCTGGTGTCCACATCAACCGGGCACAATTTGGAATGTAACGCAAGCTGATTTAGCGGCATACGTTTTGACGATGATAATGCCCAAACCCTATAATAGTGTTTAATTATGCGTAGCAATAAATTGAAAAACATTTCCTTTTCTCTTTTCCTGGTGGCGGTATTGTTTGGCTGCAAATCTCAATCGAAAAATGATAAAAACGCTTTAGCCGGTTACGACCTGCGGCATCCTAAGGTTATAAAGCTGAATAAAAGTCTTGTTGAAATATCCGGCATTGACTATTACCCGAAGGATTCTACAGTATTTGCCATCATTGATGAAGACGGCGTATTTTCAAAAATATATCTTGATAAAAATGCTGAAGTAAAGAACTGGAAATACGATAAAAAAAGAGATTACGAAGATGTGCTGCGTATTGACAGCACCTTTTATATTTTAATCAGCAATGGTGATATTGAAACATTGAACTTCAAAGATGACTCTACCATTTCTAACACCATAAAATATCCTGGCTCTGATAAAAAAGTGAATGAATTTGAGAGCCTGTATTATGATAAGGCTAAACGCCATTTGATCATGGTTTGTAAAGAATGTAAAGAAGACCCGAAAGGCCAGCTATCAGTATGGGCGTTTAGTATAGACTCACTCTCCTACACACCCGATGCCTTTACTATAAACGTGAAAGACATTGCTGACAAAGCCGGTGTTAAAAAAGTTGAATTCAAGCCATCAGCCACCGCCATCAACCCCGTTACTAATGAAGTATATATCATTTCTTCCATAGCCAAACTTTTAGTAGTAACAGATTTTAAAGGCACAGTTTTAAATGTTGTAAACCTGGACCCGGATCTTTTTAAACAACCCGAAGGGCTAACCTTTACACCGGCGGGAGATATGCTGATATCCAATGAATGGGCCGAGGAAGGTTCGGCAAATATTTTATTTTTCAAAAGAAAAAAGTAAGGCTTTTATGAGGGTTGTTTTATTTATAATCTCCTGTATGATACTGGGTTTGGCATCATCCGGGCAAGACACTTTAGAATCAAGGATCATATTAATTGGAGATGCCGGCCAGTTTATAAGCGGTAGAACACCAGTGCTGGATGCTGTAAAAAAAACCATTCCTTTTACCAAAAACACCACCATAATTTTTCTCGGGGATAACCTGTATAAAAATGGTTTACCCGATGATGCATTCCCAAACTATAATGTAATTAAAGCGCCGCTCGATTCGCAGCTTGTAATGGCTAAAGGCTCTGCTGCCATGGTTTACATGATACCCGGCAACCACGACTGGGACAATGGTTCTGCTAATGGCTACGAAGCTATTTTACGACAGCAGAATTATATCAGGTCGCTAAATATTGAAAATTTTGAATTTCTGCCCTCTGGTGGTTGCCCCGGCCCGGTAGAGGTTCAAATATCACCCAATGTTGTACTTGTAATGTACGATAGCCAATGGTGGGTGCACCCGTATGACAAGCCAGGTATTGAATCGGATTGCCCATATAAAACCGAAGATGAATTTTTAACCCGCCTGGATGATATATTGGCGAGGAATTATAAAAAAGTAGTGGTACTGGCCGGGCATCATGCTTTTAGAAGTTATGGTGTGCATGGCGGCTACTTTAGGATAAAGCAATATATTTTCCCTTTTACAGATGCAATTCCCAAAGCTTATATTCCTATTCCTTTTGGCTTCATCTACCCGATTACAAGATCAGTTTTCGGCACTTCAGAAGATCTTAAACATCCGCTTTACCAGAACCTGATCAAGAAAGTGGAAGGTGTGGTAAAAGGCCATCCTAACGTCATATTCGTTTCAGGCCATGAACATGCCCTGGAGTTGATACAGGACAGCGGCCATAATTTTATTGTGAGCGGCAGCGCCAGCAAATCCACACGGGTATCAGGCGGTAAAAATTCTATTTATCACTCCAAGCAAAATGGCTTTGCTACAATAGATGTTTCTACCAAAAAAAATGTATCTGCTACATTCTATACAGTTGATCCAACGCCTGATTCCGGCAAAATTGAAAAGACCTTTAATGCAGGTATTCTTGATTTTTCGAAAGTGCCTGAGCCTGAAAAAGACAGTGTTACCAAACTTTCAGAACCTTTCAAAGACAGCGTAATAGCACAGGCCAGCAACCGGTACGACAGTGCAACAAAGCTGAAGCAACTCTTCATTGGCAAAAATTATCGTAAAGAATGGAGCGCTCCCGTAAAGTATAAAGTATTCGATATAAAAAAAGAAAAAGGCGGCCTAACCATAGGCTCGCTTGGCGGTGGCAAGCAAACCAAATCGTTGAAACTCATCGGTAAATTCGGCAAGGAATGGACGCTGAGAACCATTGATAAAGATCCTGAAAAAACATTGCCGGAAAATTTGCGTGGCACAATAGCCAATGATATTGCTCAGGACCTTGTGTCAGCAGATTATCCCTATGGGGCATTAATTGTTCCTGAGCTCTCAAAAGCTGCCGGGGTGCTATACGCGGAGCCGGAATACTTTTTTGTACCTGATGATCCCGCCCTGGGTTATTACCGCAAAACCTTTGC
>JANLXV010000193.1:0-2204 GCA_031365305.1 Chitinophagaceae bacterium | reverse complement strand
CTTTACAAACTGTCAATTCCTATTCTTACTGGGGCTTACAACAACCCACTTCAGGCCCGGTGTATATGGGCGCTGTAATTTGTTTTCTTTTTATTTTCGGGATGTTCTATTTAAAAACTCCGCATAAGTGGTGTTTAGCCGCAACACTGCTGGGCATTTTTATGGCCTGGGGTTCTAACTTTAAAGCTTTTAATTATTTTCTTTTTGATTACCTGCCTTTTTATAACAAATTCAGAGCGCCTTCCATGGGCATGGTTATGCCGCAATTTTGTATGCCGCTGCTTGCTGTATTAACCGTGACGGGGCTATTGCATTCATCGTTAGATTTGTCATATTTAAAAAAGAAGTTTAAGCTAACTGCAATAGTTACCGGTGTAATATTAGCCATTGCTGCTATGTTTTATTTTAGTGCAGGTTTTAGCGGCCCGCAGGATAAAAACTTAAAAGAAAATTTTAGACAAAACGTTTTGCAACAGGTTCCGGCCGGCAAGGAAGCGCCACCACAATTAGTTCAGCAGGCAGAAGAATTTAGTTCAGGTTTATTAGCCGCTTTACACGAAGACCGCAAAAGTGCAATGGGCGGTGATTTGCTACGCTCCATAATTTTTATGGCATTAGCTGCCCTTGTAATATGGCTGTACAGCCGGCAAAAGATCAGGCCGGCAATTCTTATTGGCCTTTTAATACTGTTGTCAACTGTGGATTTGTTATTGGTAGATAGTCGCTATTTAAGTAGTGATAATTATGTAGATGATACCGATTTTGAATCTGTATTTGTACCTACTGCTGCCGATAAACAAATTTTGAATGATCCGGATCATGCCAACTTCAGGGTGTTTAATTCATCTGCCGACGGTGGCCCCTTTAACGATTCCAGAACTTCTTACCATCACAATTCAGTGGGTGGTTATCACCCTGCAAAGCTTGGTCTTTACCAGGATATTATTGAGCACCAATTAAGCAAAGGCAATATTGGCGTGTTTAATATGCTCAATACAAAATATTTTATAACCCCTGGGCAAAGCGGCGGTGAGCCTGTAGCCCAATTGAATCCTAATGCCTATGGTAATGCGTGGTTTGTTAAAGGCATTAAGTATGTAAAAAATGCCAATGAAGAAATGGCTGCATTAGACAATACAAATTTAAAAGATACGGCCATACTCGAAGAATCGTTTAAAGCTCAAGTAAAACAGCCTATAGCGTTTGATTCTGCTGCTTCCATCAGGCTAAAAGAAAATTTAAATGATAAGGTGTCCTATACATCAAATTCCACCACACCACAGTTTGCTGTATTTAGTGAAGTATATTATAACAAAGGCTGGGATGCTTTTGTGGATGGTAAACCAGCAGACTATGCTAAAGTAAATTATGTGCTGAGAGGCATGTTTTTACCAGCCGGTACACATGATATTGAATTTAAATTTGAGCCAAAATCCTTCACCACCGGAAGGATGATAAGCATCTGGAGTAATATAATAGTTATGCTTGTTTCAGCAGTTGCACTATTTCTCTACATTAAACAAAAAACACAAACAACATAAGCACCTTATAAAAGAAAGGTCTGTTTTTTATAATAACAGGTGATAATTTTAAGAGGTAAAATACATTCTTCCAGAAACCATTAATTTTTTTGAAAGAGAGGCCATCTTTATATTGAAAGATGAGGCAAAAAATATGTCCAACGAGAATTATAGGGAGTTCGATAACATGCATCATCAAGTTAAAAACATACCAGCCAATGCCAAATTGCTTGCGTATTCTTACAAGGTTTGATAACATAATCTGCAAGCCTTTACGATCAAACAAATTCATATAGCCTTTACCTGAAGACTCAAAGGTGTCATTAGCAGTTTCGCCCTGCAGGTGAATGATATTTATATTCCCGAATATGCAAAGTTTGCCCACATTTTTAAGCCGGCTGCACCATTCCACCTCTTCGGCGTATAGAAAAAAATCTTCATTCAGCTTGCCGGCCAATGTAATGGCTTCTTTCTTAACCATTAAAAAAGCCCCATTTATCCAGTCAACTTCTACAATATCAGGCGCCTCTTCTACGTTTGGCTTCTTTATTTTGAGTTGCAGGGATCTGAGTTCATTGTTAAGTAAAGTTTTTTGAAGATCTGGGGGGAGCTGTTTGATTCTTGTTAGAAACGTCATAAAGATACAATAAAAAATGTTTGGATATTCTAGTTTGGAGTGAATTG
>JANLXV010000005.1:0-16217 GCA_031365305.1 Chitinophagaceae bacterium | reverse complement strand
TGATGATGAAAAGGTATTATTTCCTGCCATCAAAAATGTACGACGTGCAGGTTACAAAATTCATGAAGTGTACACGCCGTTTCCAGTTCATGGCCTTGACCATGCCATAGGCATACGGGAAACAAGTTTACATACAGCAGGATTTATTTATGGTATCTCAGGCACGGCTACAGCACTTTCGTTTATGAGTTGGGTATTTACTAAAGACTGGCCTTTAAATATTGGTGGTAAGCCACATTTTCCTCTACCGGCGTTTATCCCCATTATTTTTGAAACAACGGTTTTATTTGCTGCAGTAGGCATGGTTGTTACCTTTTGTTATTTGTGCCAAATGTCGCCGTTTTTAAAGAAACATCATTTTCATCTGCGGGCAACGGACGATCTTTTTGTTGTAGTGCTGGAATGTACTGATCAAAGCAATGAGAATGATTTATTGGGTTTTTTGCAAAGTAACGGCGCTATCGAAACAAATGTACAGGTTGCAGAAACCGGCTGGTGGCTCGGCAGGTACGACAGGGAACAAAAATTATACAGATACGAAGAAGTGGGCTATTAATAAATGATAGGTCAGTTGACATAGAGATAAACTAATATGAAAAAAACATATTTATTACATCTTCTAACAATACTTGCAACTACAGGGTTTGTAAGCTGTGGAAGTAAGCGTGAGCCTGGTCGGATTTATATGCCGGATATGGCCTACAGCAGAGCCTTTGAAGCCTACGCTCCCAATAATTTAAAAAACGAGGGGATTAATTATGATCCCAGCCCGGTTGCAGGTACAATAAGGAGAGGTGATCTTTTTCCATATACATTACCTAATGATACCAATGGTTACAGGATGAGTGCTTTAGTTGTTGATCCATTACCGCCGATAGATTCTTTAAGCATGAAAGAAGCCGAGAGATTATTTCATATCAACTGTGCAATATGCCATGGCGCTAATTTGGATGCACAGGGACCTCTGGCGGTTTCCGGAAAAGTAGGCGGTATTGCAAACCTTAAATTAGAGCAATACAAAAAAATGGCGCCCGGTACAATGTTTCATTCTATAACTTATGGTAAAAATAATATGGGCAGTTATGCTTCCCAGTTAGATAGAAAACAACGTTGGATGATTGTTCAATATGTGAAATCGCAACAGGCTGGGGAACCGGCTGCTGCTGATTCTGCATCAGCGGGCAGTGCTATGGCAAAAGCTGCTTCGGATAGTGTTATGAAAAAATAATATTCAAAAGTAAGTTGATGAATACTAATACGTTTTTACTTCCTGCTGGTTTTAAGAAATGGACATGGGGCCTTTTGATAGTTGGTATTATCACCCTGCTTTTGGGTTTTATACTGCTTAATCCATTTGGCGGCGCTCATGGTGATAGTGTTAGCAGCACCAGGTTTTGGGCCGTGCTCTTGCAAAACAGTGTGTATTGGCTGCTGCTCGTAAATGCCAGTATGTTTTTTATGTGTATAACAACCCTTGCAATGGGTGGCTGGCAGGTGGCCATGCGTCGTGTGCCTGAAGCTATTTCGAGCCTGGTACCTATACTTGGTGTTATTACACTTGTTATTTTATTTAGTCTTGTATTAGGTCACAGGGCTGATATTTACCATTGGGTTGACCGTGAACATGTGGCCAATGACAAAATATTAAAAGGTAAGTCAGGCTTTTTAAGCCCGGGATTCTATATCATCGCTTCACTATTATCCATAGGTTTATGGTCGTTTATCGGGATGAAAATAAGACAGTTTAGCATGGACAGTGATAAAGGCGGACACATGAGTTTTGAAACAGGTAAAAGCTGGATTAACAAAAATATTTCATGGGCGGCTTTTTTTATCGTTGTTTTTGGGTTAAGTGTAGGTTCTACTATGCCCTGGTTATGGATCATGAGTATAGATGCCCATTGGTTTAGCACCATGTTTAGCTGGTATACTTTTGCAAGTACGTTTGTATCCGGCATTGCCTTGATTACCTTGTTTGTAATATTCCTCAAAAACCGTGGTGAGCTGGAATATGTAACAGAAGAACACATTCACGACCTCGGAAAATTCATGTTTGCATTTTCAATTTTCTGGACGTACCTCTGGTTTTCTCAATACATGTTAATATGGTATAGCAATCAGCCGGAGGAAACCACCTACTTTATACAAAGGATTGGCACAGCTGAACAGGCAGGGCCTTATAAGGGTATATTTTTTATGAATCTTATTATAAATTTTGTTTGTCCGCTGTTGATTTTAATGAAGCGGGGATCTAAAAGAAATTACACTATTATTACCTTTATGTCCGTGTTAATCATCTTCGGTCATTGGCTGGATTTTTACCAGATGGTGATGCCTGGCACAGTTAAAGCGCAACCTCACATGAGCTGGTTTGAGTTCGGCATTCCATTAGGTTTTATCGGGTTGATCATGTGGGGAGTTGGCCGGTATTTTTCAAGGGTGCCGCTTGTTGCAAGCAATCATCCATTTTTAAAGGAAAGCATTATACATCATACATAACTCTTAAAATAGTTTATCAACAAAAGCTGTTGTAGAGTTTTGAAATTTTTCTTGTAATGAACGGATATCTTTTAGTAGCCATAGTTGTTTTGATCTTTCTTGTAATCTTCCAGATTGCAAAAGCCAGTGAATATGTAAGTATTCTCAAAGGAGAAGAAAGTTCAAGAAAACAAAACAATAAAGTAAATGGCTTTTTGCTGATCGCATTTTTAATTTTTGGATTGATTGGCGTTTGGTGGTGTAATGATCTCTACTATAAACAAACCCTTTTCCCGCAAGGGTCTGCCTCACTGGAAGGCGAAAATATTGATACTATGCTATGGATAACCATAGCTGTAACCGGCGTTGTATTTTTTATCACGCAGATTTTGCTCTTCTATTTTGCGTTTAAATACCAGGAAAGTGATACCAGGAAAGCCTACTACTTTACACACAACAACCGGCTGGAATTATTATGGACCGGTGTACCGGCTATTGTACTTACCGTTTTAGTGGTATTTGGTTTAAAATATTGGTTTCAATTTACTTCTGATGCGCCTAAAAATGCACAGGTAGTTGAAATTACCGGGCACCAATATGGCTGGGAAATTCGCTACCCGGGCAGGGATGGCGTTTTTGGCAAAAAGAATTTTAAACTTACTGATCCTGCCAAAGGAAATCCCCTTGGTGTGGATTGGAGCGATGCGGCAAGTCATGATGATATTCATGTAGCAACTACTATGCACCTCGTTGTTGGGAAACCGGTAAAACTTGTTATCGGATCACAGGATGTTATACATGATGTAGGTCTGCCGCATTTTAGAATGAAGATGGATGCTGTTCCCGGTATACCCACTACTTTATGGTTTACGCCAAGGTACACTACCGAAGATATGAAAGTGCGCACCGGCAATTCAAATTTTGTGTATGAAATAAGCTGTGACCAGATTTGCGGGAAAAGTCATTTTAGTATGCGGGGCATTATTATAGTTGAAAAGCAACAGAATTATGATCAATGGTTGGCTACACAAACACCAGAATATGTAAAAACACTTGCCCCGTCAGCACCTTCTGCAGATTCAAGCAACACAGCTACACCAGTGGCATCTATAAATTGATTTGATACCCACAAGGGTTAAATTATAAACTATGAGCAACGAAATTCTTGTACATGACCACACGGTAGGAACACATGCCGGTGCAGGCCATGCAGTTCATGAACACCACCACCACGAGACATTTATTACCAAATATGTTTTTAGCCAGGATCATAAAATGATCTCAAAACAATTTTTAATCACCGGGATTATTTGGGCAATAGTAGGTGGTTTATTTTCTGTTTTATTCAGGCTGCAGTTAGGGTATCCTGAAACAACTTTTCCGTGGCTGGAAGATTTTTTAGGCCATTGGGCAAAAGGCGGTAAGCTTGACCCTGAATTTTATTATTCTTTGGTAACTATGCATGGAACCATCTTAGTGTTTTTTGTATTGACGGCAGGCCTTAGCGGAACCTTTGCAAATTTCCTGATTCCGTTACAGGTAGGTGCAAGAGATATGGCGTCGCCATTTTTGAATATGTTGTCTTACTGGTTCTTCTTTTCAGCCTCAATTGTAATGCTTTGTTCTTTGTTTGTTCAAACGGGGCCGGCAAGCGGTGGCTGGACGGTTTACCCGCCTTTAAGTGCGCTGGGTGAAGCCTCTGAAGGTTCAAAGATCGGCATGGACCTTTGGCTAACGTCAATGGCTCTGTTCATTGTGTCTTCACTCTTAGGGGGATTAAATTATATCACCACCATCCTAAATATGCGTACCAAAGGTATGAGTATGACAAGGATGCCTTTAACCATGTGGGCTTTGTTTTTTACTGCTATTCTTGGTGTATTATCATTTCCGGTGTTGTTGTCAGGAGCCATATTATTGTTATTTGACAGGAATTTAGGCACAAGCTTTTTCCTAAGTGATATTTTCATTAATGGAAAAATTCTACCTAACGAAGGAGGCTCACCAATTCTTTTCCAACATTTATTCTGGTTCCTCGGCCATCCTGAAGTATATATTATCATTCTTCCGGCTATGGGTATTTCCTCAGAAGTAATGTCAATAAATGCAAGGAAACCAATTTTTGGTTATATGGCTATGGTAGGGTCTTTATTCGCCATTACCATATTAGCATTCCTGGTTTGGGCACACCACATGTTTGTTACCGGGCTTAATCCATTCCTGGGTTCTTTTTTTGTGTTGCTAACTTTGCTCATCGCGGTACCTTCTGCTATTAAAGTGTTTAACTGGCTTACAACCTTATGGCGGGGAAATATCAATTTTACTCCGGCAATGTTGTTTTCAATTGGCTTCGTAAGTCTGTTTATTTCCGGTGGTCTAACGGGTATATTTTTAGGAAATTCAGCCTTGGATATTCATCTTCACGATACCTATTTTATCATTGCACATTTCCATATAGTAATGGGCGTAGCAGGTATGTTCGGCATGTTTGCGGGTATTTATCACTGGTATCCTAAAATGTACGGCAGGTATCTAAATAATACACTGGCTTATATACATTTCTGGGTCACAATGGTGGGTGCCTATCTAATATTCTGGCCCATGCATTATGAAGGTTTAGCTGGCATGCCAAGGAGATATTATGATTTTAGCAACTGGGAATCCTTCAAGATGTTTAACGGTTTAAATGAGTTTATCAGTTTTGTTTCTATTATAGTATTTGCTGCACAATTATTATTTGTATTTAATTTCTTTTATTCAATTTTTAAAGGAAGAAAGGTTACAACGATAAACCCATGGGGTAGCAACACACTTGAGTGGACCACACCAATAAGGCCCGGGCACGGCAACTGGGTAGGTGAAATACCTGAAGTACACCGCTGGGCTTATGATTATGGAAAAGATGGCAGGGAATTCATTGTACAAACAGAGCCGGTTGGTGAAAATGAGAGCAGGCATTAAGCGCAAGGATTTTCAATTTGGCAGATAATTTATTTTGAATGCCCTGAGCTTTTTTCAGGGCATTTTGTATAATAATTTTTAAATGCATAAAGCAGAATTACGGGTGGCCGAATCAGCTACTTATTTATTGGTAGATAAGGTGAAAGATTATTTTCAGCTCATCAAGTTTACACTAAGCTTTACAGTTGTATTTAGCTGTGTAGTGTGCTATCTCTTAGCGCCGAATGTCACTTTCAATTTAACCTCTGTACTGGTATTATTTTTTGCCGGAATGTGTATAACCGGTTCAGCCAATGCCATTAACCAGGCTGTAGAAAAAGATACAGACGCTTTAATGAAGCGAACGGCCCAACGCCCTGTTGCGGCGGGTAGAATGTCAGTAAACGAAGCATATACATTTGCAGCAGTTGCCGGTGCGGTGGGCACCATCATTCTATGGCAATGGTTTAACTTCAGTAGTGCACTTCTTGGTTTATGCAGTTTATTCTTATACGGCTTTATTTATACGCCGCTAAAAAAAATTAATTCTACTGCTGTACTGGTTGGCGCTTTCCCCGGTGCATTGCCTTGCCTGATTGGGTGGGTCGCCGGAACAAATGAATTTTCTACCGGTGGATGGATACTTTTTGCCATACAATTCATCTGGCAGTTTCCACATTTTTGGGCAATAGCCTGGGTAGCATATAAAGATTATTCCAACGCAGGCTTTAAATTATTACCGAGTGAAAAAGGCCCAACAAAGTTTACCGCATTACAAACGGTTATGTATTCAATGATCATGATTCCTGTGGGTATGCTGCCCTATTATTTTAATATTAGTGGCATTACGTCTATGTGGATTTTACTGGCCTGTAATTTAGGTATGCTGTTTCTTAGCCTTTTACTTTTTATAAAGATGAATGTAAGTGCTGCAAGGAGAGTGATGTTTGGCTCTTACTTTTACCTGATGATTGTTTTTTTATCACTGTTGTTCGATAAAGCGGGGCCTATATAAGATGTTTTAATTTCTATTGGAATTATGATTGCAATAATGAGCGACCAGAAAAAAAGAATTCATCCACATAAGTTTACTTTGTGGATAAGCATAGGCAGCATTGTAATGATGTTTGCGGGCCTTACCAGCGCTTACATTGTAAAACGAAATCTTGCCAACTGGATCAGCTTCGATTTGCCTTCCATTTTTTACGTATCAACTGCTGTAATAATTATTAGCAGTATTACGATGCTGCTTTGCAGGCAAAACTTCATTAAAGGAGAAATGCAGAAATACAGGATGTGGTTATTTATAACCATGATTCTCGGAATTGTATTTGTGGTTCTTCAAATAATAGGTTTTTTAAATTTGTGGAAAGGGGGTATCACGCTTACAAAAAATGTAGCCTTTTCTTTTTTATATATTATAGTAGGCCTGCATGCATTGCATATTGTTGCGGGGATTATTGCTTTATTGCTAACTTATTTAAGATCCCTAAGCGTAAAAAGGAAAAGTTACAGTATTGTGCCTGTAGATTTAATCAGCACTTACTGGCACTTTGTTGATTTTTTATGGTTGTATTTATTGGTTTTTTTGATGATGATCAGGTGAGAAAAGACAATGGAAATAATATAATTTTTGGGTGCATATAAAATTCGTTAAACAACCTTTAACTTTTACTTTTGTAAAACTTTAATGTTAGCAAAACATGGCTACAGCAGCAATACAACAACCCGGAACTAAATTATGGAGCGGCGGTAAAAGCCCGTTTAGCATCAGCTATGGTAAGTTGATGATGTGGTATTTTTTAATGAGCGATGCTTTTACATTTGGTGCCTTTCTTATATCGTATGGTACTATCAGGTTTAGCCAGAATTTTTGGGCCGATCCTAACCATGTTTTTAATGCTTTTCCTTTTACAGGCCATGCTAATTTGCCCCTGGCTTTTGTGAGCCTGATGACGTTCATTCTGATCCTCAGTTCAGTTACTATGGTGCTTGCAGTGCACGAAGGTCATCACATGAATAAAAAGGGCGTTGAAAAGTGGCTGGTATTTACCATACTTGGCGGTCTCGCCTTTTTAGGTTGCCAGGCCTGGGAATGGACACACCTTATAACAGGAGATCACCAGGTGTTAGTAAATGGCGCTGTTGAACATTGGGGTACAACAGTACGTCATAATCCATGGGGTCGTGAAGTTATGTTTAATGGTGCTGAGGTTGCAACGCCAGGTCCCATAGCTTTTGGAGGTTACTTTTTTGGTATCACGGGCTTTCATGGTTTCCATGTATTTTCAGGCGTAGTTATCAATGCTATCATGCTTGTAAAAACAAAACTGAATCATTTCCAGGAACGAGGTCATTACGAAATGGTTGAAAAGGCCGGCTTGTACTGGCACTTTGTTGACCTGGTTTGGGTATTCGTGTTCTTATGTTTTTACCTGATCTAATTATATCCGGCATTTATTTTAATAGTAGAAAAATCTTAATATGGAATTACAGGCGAGAGCAGATATTGATCATCATCCCGATAGTAAGGCACAGATCAAAAGGATATGGCGAACTTTTTGGTTATTATCTATTATAACCATTGCAGAACTTGGTTTAGGCCTTGCCATTTATACTATACATAAAGGCGCAGATCCAAATCAAACATTGGTGCTTATTTTTAAAGGTATAGTTTGCATACTCACTTTGGCAAAGGCTTTTTACATTGTATCTATTTTTATGCATCTTGGTGATGAAATCAGAAATTTGATCATGACGATAATCGTCCCTCTATTATTGTTTGTATGGTTTATTGCTGCGTTTTTATGGGATGGCAGTGCCTGGAGAAATTTAAGAAATACCGATGCCGGAAGCAGGCCTTCTATAGAAAAAACGGAACATCACGCAACACCCGCTAAAGAGCCCGGAAAGAAAGATTAATTACTAAGACTTGGTTTACATTTTTATAAATAGCCATTACAGAACCTGTGGTGGCTTCTTTTTTTTAATTCTTTTATTATGAACAGGAAAGCTTTACTGGCTCTTCTTTTAGCAGCAATGGTGCCTGCAGTAAGTTATCTTCTCGTAAAATATTTTAGTAACGAGGCGGTGCACATGCCACAACGTTATTTTCATGATAGTGTTATAGCAACAAGTAAAAATGGAAGAACGTTTAATGATACCGTATGGCATAAAGTAGATAATCTTAAATTAGTAAACCAGCTTGGCGATTCTGTAAATACAAATGATTTAAGGGGGAAGATTGTTGTGGTTGATTTTTTTTTTACAAGATGTCCCACGCTTTGCCCGCAGTTAGCCAGGGCTATGAAAAAACTTCAAAGCTCTTTTGTAAAGAATGATTCTATTGTTCAATTCTTATCTATTAGTGTTGATCCGGAACATGATTCCGTGAAGCGTCTTAAAACTTTTGGCGATCATTACCAGGTGGATCCATCATCATGGTGGTTAGCCTCTGGTAACAAAAAGGAGATCTATAGCTTCGCCTTCCGGGAATTAAAAGCCGATGTGACAGATACCGACATTGATACAGGCTTTATTCATACACCAAATTTTTATTTATTAGATAAAGAGGGAATAATAAGAGGCTGGTACGATGGTTCAGACTCAACAGCACAAGCCAGATTGGTAAGAGACATTCCCTTGCTCATGCTTGAGAAAGACAGGAAGAAAACGTTTACAGAGTTTCTTAAAGAATTGTTTGGCAGAAGCTAATGGAGCTTTTAAACGACTTACGGATGAATACAATTGATGAAATAAAGACAACTAATAATATTTATGGCCTTGAACCGGCTCTGGAAAAAAATGACAGGATTGCCAGGAGATTAATATGGTCATCTTCCATAGTTGTTTTTTTAGCCGTTACTGTCTTATCACAAATTAAGCTTAACGTAACTCTCAGTTTTGATCCTCATCTTTTTGCCAAGATCAACGCAGGCATAAATACTGCTGTGGCAATATTGTTGGTTGCTGGCCTGGTTATGGTAAAGAAAAGATTTTATGCATCTCATAAGCGCATAATGCTGATGGCAATTATGCTGTCAATATTTTTTCTTCTCTCATACATCTGCCATCATTTATTTACCGGCGAAACAAAGTTTGGCGACCTTGACCATAATGGTGCATTAAGCGATAACGAAAAACTGCTTGCCGGCAATGCAAGGTTTGTATATTATATCATACTCCTTACCCATATTCCCCTGGCAGGTATCATTCTTCCCTTTATACTTTTTACCGCCTACAGGGCTTTAACAGGCGAGTATATCAAACATAAAAAACTGGCAAGAATCACATGGCCAATATGGCTGTACGTGGCTGTTACAGGAGTTATTGTTTACATCATGATCAATCCATATTATTAACTCAGGTAATATCCAGTTCAGTTGCAGGATCCCAAAAAAGAGTTTCAAAATTTTGAACAGTATCTTTTTCAACAACTATTTTTTCTTTTTTTAAAAGCTCTTCCATAAGTGTAAGCGTTTTAAAATGTGGCTTGCCCGTAAGCATACCATTACGGTTTACAACCCGATGGGCGGGAACTTTGGGTGAGATGTCTCCTGCGCCATTCATTGCCCAGCCAACCATTCTTGCAGATGATTTAGCGCCAAGATAATTTGCAATAGCGCCGTATGTAGTAACTCGTCCTTTTGGTATTAAACGAACAACTTCATATACATCCTTAAAAAAACTTTGTTGCCTGTTAAAAAGTGTATCAGCTAATTGTTTAGGATGTTTAACCTTCAAAGTCATCTCTTTTATGCTTGGTTTCTAATAATAATCTTGTCCGTGCAGGTTCAGGAACATTTACATAATTGTAAGGACAATGCCTGCATCCCAACCCACAACATCTGCCGCTTTTTAAAAGAAAATGTGCAGTAAAAATCATTAATCCGTCTTTATCAAAATAAAAATCTTTATGCTTTTTCTGCTGCTTCATTTAATTTAAGGTAGTCAGAAAAACTTTTTTCCTCAGCAACAAAATCCTCCTGTAATAAAAAACTTAAATAAAAAATGGTATTGCTCTTCGCAATATCAAGGCTTTCGTAATGGGTTTTAATATTAAGGTCATCAGGTATATTTTTCAAGTTATATATATCATCAATATCAGTTATCAATGGCAGATTGTAATATGATATAACTTTTTTTGTGAAACTGTAAAGTTGCGGTGAATCAGTTTTTAAATGAATAATGCCTGCAGGTTTTAAAATGTTTTTATACAGTTTTAAAAAGCGGGGGTGTGTTAATCGTTTTTTGGCTTTTGATAAACGTAGCTGTGGGTCAGGAAACGTGATCCATATTTCATCTACTTCATTCAAAGTAAAATATTGATCCAGGGCTAATATATCTGTTCTTAGAAAGGCAGCATTATGTATTTGTTGTTGTAAGGCGGCTTTAGCACCTACCCATATCCTGTTGCCTTTAATATCAACGCCAATAAAATTTTTAAAGGGGAACAGTTTAGCTAATCCCAAAGTATATTCACCTTTTCCACAGGCCAGTTCAAGAATAACAGGATGGTCATTCTTAAAAAAGTTATGCCATTCGCCGCTGGCGTTTTCAGGATATTGCAATACGTTGGGGAAGGAATTGATCTCTGCAAAACGATGTAATTTCTTTTGTGCCATTTTTAGAATTCAGCTTATGTCTGAAATGAAAGTATGATTTGCGGGCAAAGTAACAGTAACTGAAAATGCCTGTTGAAACATTATCCACAACAGGATTTATATATAATATTTATATATAATAATAAATGCTGATGGTTGATAAGAAAGCCTAATTTTGAATGGTAAGCTGTAATTAAAATACTATGGTGAAAGTTTACTTTTAATCGGAGAGGGATGTTTGGATTGAACGTTGAATGGCTAATAAGTTATTAGCTAAAAAAATAAACCCTTGATCACTCAAGGGCTTATCATTAAAACCTTCAAACAAACAAAACAAAAAGCTGTAGGGGGAGGGATCGAACCTCCACGAGGCAGTTAGCAGTAGCGCAAAGTTCAGTGGTCGACCCTGGTCGGAAATATATTGCTATACAACCGGCTCTACACTAAGTTTATCCTGTTATCCTCACCCCCGAGACAAGGGGGCATGTCTGCCGTAAATTTCATCACCCCACAGTGTTAAAGAACTATTCTTACACAAATCTAACAAAAAGTATAAAAACAAATAATATTTCTAAAGTTTTTTATAGAAATTTAGAATTTGTCTAACTTTTTCGTATAATCGTTGAATTAATTTAATAATCAATTCCTAAATGGCCTCCAAATTAAATCTTGACAAATTAGATCTCCAGATCATTCATGAAATGCTGAAAAACGCTGACATTTCTTATGCTGAACTTGGCAAAAAGCTTTATGTAAGTGGGGGTACTATTCATGTAAGAATAAAGAAGCTGGAAGAATATAAAATTGTAAAAGGTAAAAGGCTTGATGTAGATCTGAAACTGCTGGGATATGATATCACGGCATTTGTTGGTATCTATCTTGAAAAGAGCTCTTTATACGACAGTGTTGCCAAGGAACTGGAAGCTATCCCGGAAATTATCCGGTTAAGTTATACAACCGGTAATTATAGTATGTTCCTTGAAATTGTATGTAAAGATATTAATCAACTTAGGGCCGTACTTCACGATGAGTTGCAGAAAATAAAAGGCATTGAAAGAACTGAAACTTTTATTTCTTTAGATGATGGTTTTTGCAGGAATGTACAGGTGGCGCCGGCCTCGTAGCGTTTGTGTAATTTATATAAAAGTAAAACGGCAACTATTTTACAGTTCTTCCTTTCCATTCATATTTACCAAACAGGCCAAAAGCCCCCGCAGCAACTGTATACACAATGTGAAAAGGTACGGCAGCAATAAACCATGCTAATAATTTTCTGTTGCCAAAAAAGCGAGTAACCGGCAAAAGAAACCATACCTCAACCACTGTTTTTAATAAAAGCGCACATGCCAGGTAAATAAGATAGGTGGCATTAAAGAAACATGCCATTGCAGTAAACAACAATAGCACATTTAACAAGTACACTATAACTAAAACAATTTTTGTAGTGGGTGATTTATATCTGCCGGCTTTGCTGGCCCATCGTATCCGCTGTTGAATGAAGGCTTTAAAAGAAGCTGCTGGCGCTGTTTCCACGATTGCCCCGGTTGATTTTATAAATTTTACTTTTCCGGGATAGGCTTCCACAAATTTTTCCATTAACAGCATATCGTCGCCACTGGCAATATCATCAATGTTTTTATAGCCGCCTACTTTATAGAACCCCTTTTTTGTAAAAGCAAGATTAGCGCCATTACACATATAATGAAAGCCTGACGCCGTGGCTGCACCACTTATCTCTTGCAGGCTGGTAAAATCTAACGCCTGGAAAATGTAAAGCAATCTGTTAAAAAGAGCCTCACCTTTTACCTTGAAAAATTTAACCGGTGCTGAAATAAATTCAGCCTGTGTCGCTTCATAAAATCCGGCAAGGCTCGATAACCATTCTGTTGGCGCAATACAGTCTGCATCCGTACAAACTATCAGATCGCCGCTTGCTTTTTCAATACCAATTTCAATCGCTTTTTTTTTGTATGAATTTATAGTGTGGTTTTCATCTATTTCCCCCAGGCAAATAAGCTGGATATTCTTTTGTAGAAAGCCTTTAGCTATTGCTGCGGTATCATCGGTTGAGTGATCGTCTATAACTATTGCCTCAAATAAAGTATTATCGTAGTTCTGATGTAATATAGATTGAATGCACCTGCCAATGTGTGTGGCTTCATTTCTTGCAGGTATAATTACACTTACTGATGTTGTGTGTTTTTTACTCCCGGATGTTTCCTGGTCTAACTTGATATTATTCCAACTTATTCTATAAAAAATCAGCAGGCAACAATATAAAACAGCAGTAATTATTAATATTATTAGGAGAAACATTATCAACAAAAATATATTTTAAAGTCTCAAACAAAGCATTAACTTTATATTAGTTGTATAAACAACTATATGCCAAACAACCAATTTAAAAAGGGCGAATTGTATAGCTTTATTACCGGTAAGGCTTCCACAGCTATAGCACGCCGGTTACAGAAGAACTTTAAAGTTGCCGGCCTTGAGATCACTATCGAGCAATGGAGTGTTTTATATCATTTGTGGAAGAATGACGGCTTAAGCCAGCAGCAACTCGGGGATGCCACTTTCAGGGATAAGCCCAGTATCACCAGGTTAGTGGATAATCTCGAAAAAATAAATCTTGTAAAACGGGTTGCATCTAAAAATGACAGGCGGATAAACCTTATTTACCTCACAAAGAAGGCTGCTCAGTTACAATCAGTAACAATGGATCTTGCCAATCAAACACTTAATGAAGCTTTATCCGGTGTTACCAATGGGCAAATTGAAAATGCAAAAGAAGTATTACAAATGGTGTATGATAATTTATCCTCAAATGGCTCTTAAAGCTTATAATATTTAAATTTTATTTTATGATCTCCACAGAAAAAACAGTTCAAATTAAAGGCGCTGAATGGTTGATAAAGGATAGCCTGTCTGCCGAAACATTTACGCCGGAAGATTATACTGAGGAGCAAAGGATGGTGAGAGAAATGTGTGAGCAGTTTTTAAAAACTGAAGTGATTCCTATCGTGGATCGCATTGATAAGATGGAGGAAGGCCTTATGCCATCATTGATGGAGAAAGCCGGAGAGCAAGGCTTGCTTGGTGCATCGGTACCGGAAGATTTGGGCGGATTAGGGAAAGACTTCGTAACCTCTACCCTGGTTAGTGAAGGCCTGGGCGGTGGTTATTCGTTCAGTGTTGCCATGAGTGCCCACGCAGGTATTGGAACATTACCTATTTTATACTTTGGTACAGAGGAGCAAAAGCAAAAATATATTCCCAGCCTGGCCAGCGGTAAATGGAAAGGCAGCTATGGTTTAACCGAACCTGGAAGCGGTAGTGATGCATTAGGCGCAAAGTCAACAGCAAAGCTGTCTGATGATGGAAAATATTACCTGCTGAATGGCCAGAAGTGCTGGATTACTAACGGAGGATTTGCTGATATTTTCACTGTATTTGCTAAAGTAGATGGCGATAACCTGCCTGCCGGCAAGGCAGGATTCACGGCTTTTATTTTACAAAAAGGTATGCCTGGTTTTACACACGGGCCTGAAGAACATAAGATGGGTATTAAGGGTTCTTCAACTGTTCAGCTTTACTTCCAGGATTGTAAAGTGCCCGGTGAAAACGTTTTGGGCGAGGTTGGTAAAGGCCATATTATAGCTTTCAATATTTTAAACATAGGCCGGTTAAAGCTCGGTGCTGCTGCCATTGGCGGTTCAAAAATGGCCTTGACAAATTCAATACAATATGCTATCGCAAGAGAGCAGTTTAAAACCTCTATTTCAAATTTTGGCGCTATAAAACACAAGCTGGCAGAAATGGCCATTCGGATATTTGCAGATGAAAGTGCTTTATATCGTACAGCGCATTGGATAGATGAAAAGGAACATGAACTGTTGCAATCAGGAAAGCAATTTAATGAGGCCATGCTTGGCGCCGCTGAAGAATATGCGATTGAATGTGCTATACTAAAAGTTCATGGCAGTGAAGTTTTAGATTTTGTGGTGGATGAAGGCGTGCAGATACATGGCGGTAATGGTTTTAGTGATGAATACCTCATTAGTAAAGCCTACCGGGATAGCCGGATCAACCGCATTTATGAAGGCACTAACGAGATCAACAGGCTTTTAACTGTAGACATGATTTTAAAAAGAGCTTTGAAAGGGAAGCTTGATTTAATGGGGCCGGCAATGCAGGTACAGAAAGATCTGATGAGCGTACCTGATTTTAATGATAGTGAAGAATTAAGCTTTGGCACAGAAAGAAAATTAATAGCGAATATGAAAAAGGCCATACTCATGGTGGCCGGAGCCGCTGTTCAAATGCTTATGACTAAACTGCAGGATGAGCAGGAAATCGTAATGAACATTGCAGATATGCTCATAGAACTTTTTGTTGCAGAAAGTACTTTATTACGGATCATTAAGATTTCTGAGAAAAAATCAACTGTAGATTTTATAGAAGCAGATATGATGCGTTGTTATCTGAATGATGCCGTAGATAAGCTGGCGAAATGTGGCAAGGAAGCGATTAATGGTTTTGCCTCCGGCGATGAACAACGAATGATGTTAATGGGGTTAAAGCGATTCACCAAAATGCAGCCCTATAATTCAAAAGAGGCGAGAAGAAAAATTGCTGATCATTTAATTGCTGCGGGTGGGTATGCATTTTAAAATCCTGCTGTACTGTAAAAATTAGCGGGAACATAAAACTGTTCCGGCATTAAAAAAGAGACTATTTCCCGATAGCCTCTTTTACAACCATCATCAAAAATTAGGCAGCAACACGGCTCACCACGTCGCTGTACACTAATTGCTCCCTGCGGCCAATTACAGCCAGGCGGCAGAAATATCTTGTGCCCGGCACAAGGTTGGCAATGGTGCACACACTGCGGCTGCAGGCAACGCTTTCCCATTGATCAGCGGCAAGCATAGCTTCCGTAGCGTACTGGTGCAGGTACCCTACGGCTGTGCTCATGGGCCTGCCTTTGCTGATCAGTTCACCCGGATTAATACCGCTTTCAATAACGGGTGTTTCAGGTTTGGTAAGCGGCGGTGCAGGCGAAGGTGCTTTGGCAATCTGGAAGGCCGAACTCATGGCAATGGCTTCGTTGCCATTGGAAATCAGCAGCACATAATACGCCCATAAATGCAAGGCATTGATCAGCGCTTCACGCTTTTGATTTTTAATAGCGAT
>JANLXV010000691.1:0-17666 GCA_031365305.1 Chitinophagaceae bacterium | reverse complement strand
TTAACTAACTCCTCAACAACCTTCCTGTCCATCATAGAGAAATCACCCGCATCCAATGGTATAGGCACATAAGAAAGGTTTCTAAAAATCCGATAAAATATTTTATACAATCTTACTAAAAAACGATTGCCATCTCTTTTGGTGCGTTCGCCATAAACCACATCGTTGCCTTCCTTCCATTTCGTATAGAAATCTGCTATCAGTTCCGGTGGGTCCTGCAGGTCGCCATCTAATAAAACAACTGCGTCACCGGTGGATATTTCCATGCCACTCATAAAAGCGCTTTGCGAACCAAAATTCCTGGAATGCTCAATGCCAATGACCTGCTTATCCTGCTGTACCAGTGCCTGTAATACTTCAGCCGTATTATCAGGGCTGCCATCATTCACAAAAATAATTTCATAGTCGGCCTTCATCTTATAAAAAGTCTTCACCAATCGCTCATACATCACTGGCATGGCCTGTGCATCTTTATAACAGGCTATGATGGCTGTGATCTTATGTTGTATCTGATCCTGGAAAACCTTTTTTTCATACAATGGTTTTGAATATTCTTTCTGCCAATTATAAGTTTTTTGTAAACCTTCTTTTAAGCTGGTGATGGATTCCCATCCCAATAATTTTTTTGCGAGTGCAGCATTTCCATACCAGTCTTTCAGGTCCCATTTACGGCTGGTAAAATTTCCCCAGGCCGGTTCTCCCGGAATATTAAACAGTTCTTTTGCTGTAGCAGCAATGTCTCTTATGGTGGTTTTTATATTAGATGCGATGTTGATAGATTGCCCGCCGATCACATTGTAATCTGCATTGGCAATCAGCAATGTTGCATAAACGGCATCGTCTACATAAACAAAATCTCTTGATATGTCTGGCTGCACAAGGGGCGGATATTCCTGCTGCATACCTTTTTCAATTACACGTGGTATCAGCCTGTCCGGCTCTTCGTACTCGCCATAAATTGAATAGTACCTTAAGTTGGCAACAGGAAATTGTAAAACGGTGCCGTAATATTTTACCATGTTAGCAGCCGAAGCTTTGGTAACAGCATAATGACTGTTAGGTTGCAACTCGGCGTTCTCCAACGGCGCTTCACAATTTAATCCATACTCCGAAGAACTACCCGCATGTACAAATGCTTTTATGTTGTAAGAAGAACTTATCTCCAAAAGATTTAATAAGCCAATTACATTGGTTTTGTAGATTAAGTTTACATCTGTTTGCTTGGAGTAAGCGCCATAAGCAGCAAGATTGAAAATAGTTTTGAAGCGGTTTTTTTTAAATAGATTTTCAATCTCATTCCTGTGTGTAATATCAGCTCTTATAATCCTGTCTTCCTGCAGATCATCAATCCGCCAAGGCACAAATGAAGTTGAGGTAATGGCATACACATCATCCCTGTATTTAAGTATATACCTGAAGAGATTACTGCCTATAAAGCCACCGGCGCCAAATACAACAATGGGGCCTGCCAGTTTCTGTACCTCTGATTTTATTTGCGCCTGCAGCATATTAGTTACTTATAAATTCTAAGATTTTGTTTTGAAGATTTTCTCCACCCAAATTATTTTCTTCCTGATGCCAGCTTTGTGAGCCATACCTGCCACTCGGATACCCTGATGCAAAAAGCGTATAATATTTTATGGGAATGTTTAGTTGTTTTAAAAGAAGGCTGGCCAACGTTTCATGCAACCCGCATTGCCCCTGGTGCTCTTCCATGGTAATTATTTTTTGTACGGCATTAATTTGTTCGATAAGTTGTGCAGGAATATCAAGAATGGGAAATTTGCTGACTAACCATATTTCAACGTCATCTAATAAATATGATGGTAACTTAAATAAATTATCTGTAACTGTACCGGTAGCAATAACAATGGCTTTTATAGATGATGACTTTGCAGCACTTTTTATGTTTCTCCATTGAGAAAAAACCGGTATGCCCGGTTGTGCAGAAGCCAGGTTCATTCGCAGGTAATTCGGCGATGAGTCTTTTATCATTTCATGCAACGCCGATACAACATCTTCGCCGGTAAAGGGCACAAACACTTTCATATTTGGCAATATCCGCATGGTACCTATGTCTTCAATATTATGATGAGTGCTGCCCATTATGCCATAGCCGTAACCGCCTCCATTCGCTACAACTTTTACCGGTAAATTGTGAAGACAAATATCATTTCTTAACTGCTCATAAGGCCTTAAAGTAATAAAAGGCGAAATGCTATATATAAAGGGAAGAAAGCCTTCGTACGCCAGTGCTGCCGCCATGGTAGCCATATTTTGTTCCGCAACACCGGCATTAATAAATCTTTCACCGAGTATTTCTTTTACGCCTTCTAATGCCATAAAGCCAAGATCACCCGTAAGAAAAACAATTTTGTCATTTGATGTAGCAATATCTATTATGGCCTGCGCAAATTCTTTCCGCATTATTGCTTTATTAATTTTTGAAAATCTGAATCTGTTAGTGGCAGGTAATGACAATCTACGGTATCCTTCAGTGCAAGGTCTTTCCCTTTTATTGTATTGCAAATCACTGCCAATGGCTTTTCATTTTTAAACAGGGCAACAGCGATCTTCAAAGCATCAAAATCATGCCCGTCAGCAATTGCCACCTGGAATCCAAAGCTTTCTAATTTTTTGTCTAATGGTTCAAGCTTTAAGGTCTCTTCTGTTCTGCCAAATCCCTGGATGTAATTTCTATCAATAAACCACATAACATTTTTCAAACCATGATGGGATAAGAACATGGCGGCTTCCCACGTGCTGCCTTCATTCAGTTCACCGTCTGAAGTAATGCAAAATATTTTCTTATTGTTTTTTTTGAATTTGGCAGCTAAACCCAGGCCAGCGGCAATAGACAATCCATGACCTAAACTACCGGTAGCGAATGGAATCCCTTTTATTTTATTTACTGGTGGATGCGCAGACAACATGGTGCCGTCTTTATAAAAAGTCCTTATCTCTTTTTCTGATATAACGCCGTCTTCAGCAAGCACGCTATATAATAAGGCCGCTGCATGCCCTTTTGACAAGATGAGGTCATCGTTTTTGTGCATGAGGTAAAACTTAATGAAAACTATGACTTCAAGGCAGGATAAAGAGCAACCAACATGGCCGGCATTTGCTGCTTTGTACATGTTGATCAGGCGGTGCCGGATTGAATCCCGTTTTGCTTCGAGCATGTGGTTTGATTAAATAAACTTGGCTGCAAAAATACCCTTATCTGATTCAAAAGATAATTATCGGGAGAATCGTGGGATTTGTATTTCCATTGATCAGACACCGATTAAAATTTACTGCTTGGTTTTAATGTGTTGAGATGACTGTCCCCGATTCAAAATTTCCTGAAAATGTTTCAAAACTCAGGAGGTTTAACTGTTCGCTTCTATTGTTATTAAAGACATTAAAATCAAAATACGGGTTTTCATTCTGTAGTAAAAGGTTAAAGCCTTGCCGGTTTGTTTTACTCAGAATGCCAACGCCCCAATCGCTATCTATACAGCATGAATGATACTTTGTACGGGCATTTATAAATGCTTTCCAGGTTGTTCCATTCCAAAAACCATTAGCAGGGCCATTTATAAAATGATAGGTCTCCCGGGCGTGGTATTCGGTAGGTGGATTACAATCATGCATAACAATAAAACCGTTTTCGGATAAATGTTGCATTGAATTACCAATATCCTTTTCTACCTGGTTAGCTAAATGTAAGCCATCAATAAAAATGATGTCGAACTTAATATCATGTGGAAGGCTTAGTGTTTGTTTATTGAGTTGAAGAAAAAATTCATCAGATGTCATTTTAAAATCGGCCGCATTTAATTCAAACTCAACCCCCGGATCAACAGAATATTTATTCTTTATAGTGATTAAATTAAAATTGTTTTCAGGGTTGCCTACACCAATCTCCAGGTAATGCTGTGCATCAATTTCCCCCGCTAAAAAATTGATGACATCATATCGCTTAAAATTCTTTTCCATTTCCTGCTGGCTAAGTAGATTTACAGATATAAAGGTTGGGTCGTTATTAAATCGCTGCCCTAATCGGTACAATTCTTCATTGTACAGGTAGGCTCTTGCACTTTCAAGTCCTAAAATTTTAATGACGCCGCCGCTACTTTCATCTTCCAATATTTTCCTGTTTTCGGGCAGAATAGACCATATCCTGTTAATAATATCTTCATTATTTGGCTCATGTCGTACGGCTTTAAATTCTATGCCAATTGCCCATGTTTTTGTGCCGATAGGATAACAGGTATAACCTAAGTCATGTAATAAAATATTTAAAGCTGTAACACTCCAGGCGCAGATATGGCCTCGTCTAAGCGGATCTAAATAATCCATATCTTCTTTCAAAACATAGTCTACAAGGCCTGTATTAAAAATAAAAAAGGCACCTTCATCTATTTTATCTCTCAAATCATGCAATAGGCTATGCACCTGTTTTGGGGTGAGATGTTCAATGACTTCAATACATAAACCTGCCTGGAATTTTACATTGATTTCTGAAAGGTCAGAAGTGATATAGTTGTCATGCTTTGTCTGAAATTCTTTTTCGGGAGGATATTTTTCCCAGCCAAAAAACCTTTTTGAACTATCAGGTAAAAAATGTTCAACAGCATCTAAAAAATAACCTGAGCCGGTGGCTATATCAATAAAGTTATTGATAGGAATTTTGCAGTAATGAAAGCATTCACTCATCCTGGCTATAGAACTACCCCATGACCTTTGTTTCGCTGAGTCAAGTTCTTCTTCGCAATATTCATGTTGGTATTCAAATACTTTTTTGCCATTGTCGATATCCTGCAGTATGTCTGTATTAATAAAAATAAAGTCACACGCCAGGCAATGGTGATACGAAAAGTTGTTTATCTTTTTTATGAGTGACCTCGCCCTTGTTGTTTGACAAAGCGGGCAATGTATGTTGTCATCTATCATGATTTGTAATACAATTGGTACGAGAGTTAGAACCTATAGATTTAATAAATCTTTGATTTGATTACCTGCTGCCTTCCAGGTAAAATGTTCATTAATATAACCTGTCTCAAGCAAGCTCATTTCAATAAGCCTCTCCTCGTTGTTATAAATAGAAACCAATTCTTTGGCAAACCCTTCGGCATCGTCAAAAGGTTTTATAAAATCAAAAATTCCCGGCATGCCTTCCAAACCAATTGTAGTCGAAACTATCGGAACGCCTTTATACATGGCCTCTACAGTTTTCCCTTTTACGCCAGCCCCATATCGCATTGGAATAACAGCAATGCGAACTTTTTGATATATAGCTCTTAGCTCATGCTCACTAACAAAACCAATAACTTCTATATTTTCACTTTGCAAGCTATTTATTTCAGGTGTAGGATTAGACCCAATAATTGTGAATGTAACGTCTTCTATTTTGGCACTTACTATTGGCCAGATATTTTTACAAAACCATAAAATGCCATCTACATTCGGCGGGTGACCAAAGCCACCGACAAACAATATATTTTTTCTATCATTAAAACTTGTAATGGCAAACGCAGGCGTTTTATAAAAATACGGCAGTATTGTAGTTACCTGGTAAGATGGATTTATTTGCCTGATTGCCTTTGCCTCATCTTCGCTGGGTGTGAGAATCACATCCGAGTGTTCATAAATAAATTGCTCTTTTGCTTTCCATTGATTTGATGAATGTAAAGTCTCCGGATTGCTATCAATTTCATATTTTCTTAAGTCTCTTAAAAAATGCAGGTCGTGACCATAAAATAAAATTTTTGCGTTGGTGTTTTGTTTTAAAAAAGTTATATAGGTTAATGCAGTATGCGGCCGATTTAAAAAAACAAAATCAATAAAAGTCTTATTAGTGTCTATCCAACTCTTCCAATTGTCTTTATACCATTCTCCATACAAAACTTCAATGCCCATTTGTTGCAAAATGGTCGTATAAGGTTCTGCCTGGTAAAAATTATCACCAAGAAATTTGACATTTAAACCTAAGGCGAGAAAAAGTTCTAAATATTGAAAAACTGTTTTAGAGCCTGCATCCTTATCAAACTCGGGTACGTAATGATCAATAACCAGCATCGTTTTTTTATCAGCACTTCTGTCCCTGGCGTGAAATACATTTTGTGCATTTGGGAAATGTTCTTTCAATAAAATGTGCTTCCATTTTTCGTATAACTTTTTTTGGTTCAATAGTCTAACGGAAATAATAGATAATTTTCCTTCTTCAACTTTTTGTTCCTTAGCATGTGATACACTTTCAAAATGAACAACTTCTGACAAAGGCTGATACATAACTTTATAACCCTTTTCACGAATTGAAAATGCTAAATCAGAGTCTTCACAATATGCCGGGGCAAATTGTTCATCAAAGCCGCCAAGTTGCTGCCATAAATTTTTTCGTACTATTATTGAAGCGCCGGATACGTAATCAACTTCTTTAATGTAATTACATTCCGGCGCATTGGCATCCTGGAATTTTCCATAATTCCATCCGCTGGCATCATCCCAAATTATACCGCCGGCTTCCTGCAATTTCCCATCGGGGTAAATCAATTTTGAACCAGCCATTCCTATTTTTTCACCAGTCCTTAATAAATCAACAAGCGGCGAAAGCCAATTGTCCATTACTTCAGTATCACTGTTTAACAACAAGATAAACTCTCCCCTGGCGCTTTTTGCTGCGTTATTACAATTTAACAAGAACCCAAGGTTACTGGCGTTATAAATGTGCACAATGTTTTTAATTATTGCAGTACAATTTTTCGTCTTGTCAATAGAATGATCATCTGCAAATATTATTTCATACGAAATGGATGAAGTATTTTCTATAATGCTTTTAACACATCTGTAATTCATTTCCCACCCATTATATACCGGGATAATAATGGACACAAGGGGATTATCTTCAAAAGGAATAGTTAGTGTTTTAGAATAATCTACAGTCTTATGAAGTCTGTCAAGGCCCGGAGATTCTTTGTTTGCAAATTTTTTTTTCTTTTTTGGCTTGAAGTAATCAATGAAGCCGTTTATATTTTTACTTATAGGTGAATCGTTAGACAGGTATTTTTTTTTAAAAGCATAAATTTTTAAAATAATCTTCCAGTCGTCAGAATAATAAAGTTTAAGCAGCACATCGTCGTTAAACATCGCATCAAACTTTTGTTTTTCTTTATCAAAATCAAGTTGCATTTGGGCTTTATCATGTTGCAATTGATCTTTTTCCTGCAAAAGATTGTTATACACGTTTCTTAAGTTATCATAGTCTCTTTTTATTTTATGGTTTTCTTTTTCAAGAAGAAAGCCTGAAAGCCGGGCTCTTTCTGTTTCCTGCTTACGCTCGTCATCCATGTTCTGAGATGCTTCACCCTGTTTTATTTTACTATCGCCCGATTTTATGTTTCTCATTAATGTGTGCTTGGCTCAAAGTTCAAAAAAACTAGGATACGGTGCAATGTTTTGAAAGGAAAGGTTGTCATGCTGTATATGTGATGAAATTTCTGCATCTCATTAATCCGATATTCGTTCCTTTCTATAAAGGAAGACAAATTATGATTTCATTCAATAAGAAAAACTTTAAAAAAACTTCTTAGAGGAAGTGATAGAATAGTTAAAATATTTCTAAAAGGGGCAATATCCCGTTGTTTAAGAAATATAAAATTTGTAGGTATGTATTTTGCTATTGCAGCTAAATAACGCTGAGCCCCCAAAACCAATACATGAAAAAAATTATTGTGGATTGTGAACGGATGAAGTATCTAAATACGGGTCTTTACCATTATTGCTTACAGCTTGGGTTACATATCAAAAAGGCTGCTTCCGTTCAGGATAATCTTTCTTTTTATGTGCCTAAACCATTGACAGGGGTATTTGGCGATAATGTTAATTACATTCTTCAAAATTCTCTCCAAAAATTTTGGCTACCCTCTTTGAACAAACACCACGTTTGGCATGGTACTTTTCAGAATAGTCATTACCTCCCCGTTCTTAATAAAAATATTAAAGTTGTACTATCTATTCATGATCTTAATTTTTTATACGAGGATAAATCAGAGGCTAAAAAACAAAAACACTTAAAAAGCCTGCAAAAAAATATTAACCGCAGCGATGCTATTGTATGCGTTTCAGAATTCAGCAAAAATGATGTAATCTCTAATTGTAAGGTAGGTAACAAACCTTTGCATGTTGTATATAATGGCTCAAACAATCTTCAACAGGGTAGTTTGACCGGCACTTCATATAAACCAACAACCAGGTTTTTATTTTCTATCGGCTCGGTAAACCGCAAAAAGAATTTCCATGTGCTGTTACCGCTTTTGCAAAAAAATAGTGACATGGAATTAGTGATAGCCGGGCGGAGAGATGATGAAGATTATATCACTTATTTAAATGAAAGCGCTCAGAACTTAGGCGTTGGCGACCAGGTGAGAATGCTTGGCGCTATTTCAGAATTTGAAAAATCATGGTATTACAATAACTGTTATGCCTTTGCTTTTCCTTCGCTGGCTGAAGGTTTTGGCTTGCCGGTAACAGAAGCTATGTCAGTAGGCAAGCCGCTTTTTTTATCTGACCGTACAGCGTTGCCGGAAATAGGGCAGGATGTGGCATTTTATTTTGATGATTTTAAAGCGGATAAAATGCAGGAAGTTTTTAAGAACGGTATGCATCAATATAAAAAAGAAAACATGGCGCCTGCCATTCGTGAACGGGGCCATCATTTCAGTTGGGAAAAAGCGGCAAACGCCTATTTACAAATTTACCACACCGTATAATCTTAATTAAGCAAACGCAAAAAATAAATTACCGAATGAAAATTTATAAACGCCTTTTAGTGTATGTAAAGCCTTATGGGCGTTTTATTGTTCCTTTTTTTGTATTTACTTTAATTGCTGTATTTTTTAGCATATTCCAGTTTGCGCTTATCATACCTCTTTTAAATTTTTTATTTAATAGTATAACGCCTGAAGAAGCCCAGAAATATGCCCATCTGCCGGAATTTTCATTTTCAGGAAGTTACTTTCAGGATATTTTTTACTACCAGGTTTACCGGTTAAAATTATTAAACCCGATTTACGCTTTATATCTTTTGGCAGGGATGATTGTTGTTTCTGTAATTTTTGCGAACATATTCCGTTACCTGGCTCAAAGAGTGCTTATTAGTACACGTACCTTATTGGTAAAGCGTTTACGTGAGGCATTGTTTCATAAAATAAACCACCTCCATCTCGGCTATTTTACAAAAGAGCATAAAGGCGATTTGCTTTCACGCATGAACTCTGATGTATTTGAAATTGAAGGTGTAGCGGCAAATTCCATTGAGGTATTATTTAGAGAGCCTTATATAATGATAGGCTATTTTATTGCACTTTTCGCTATCTCCGTAAAGCTTACGGTGTTTACGCTGATTATAATTCCTGTTTCAGCAATTGCTATTGCAACCGTTACAAAAAAACTAAAAAGAGAAGCGCAGGCGGCCCAGGCTTCTATCGGAAGATTACTGACACTTATTGATGAAACGCTGATGGGTATGCGCATTATACGATCTTTCAATGCTACGAAGTTCATACTTGATAAATTCAGTAATGAAAATGATATATACCGCAAGGCGAGTATACAGGGATTTAATAAAAGAGAAATGGCCCCCGCCTTTTCTGAAGCTGCAGGCGTATTAGTTGTGGCTTGTATCCTTGTATTTGGGGGCAGCATGGTTTTGCAAAATCATAATGGCAGTTCAGGCCTGCAGGCAAGTTCATTTATTGCTTTCATTGCTATTTTTTCACAGGTTATCCGCCCGGCAAAATCTATAGTAAATGCAATGGGTAATATACAGCGGGGCGAAGTATCGTGCCGTCGCATTTTAGAAATACTCGATAAAAAAATTGAGGTAGATGATCATCCCGGTGCAGTAGACCTGCTGGCATTCAGACGAAGCCTTGAGTTTAAAGATGTATCGTTTGCCTATAATGATAAGCTGGTTTTAAAAAATGTGAGCTTTAGGATTAATAAAGGTAAAACAATTGCGTTGGTAGGGCCGTCGGGGGTGGGTAAGTCAACCATTGCAGACCTTATATTAAGATTTTATGATGCCACACACGGGCAGGTATTAATTGACGGTAATGATGTAAAACAATATAAAATGGAATCATTACGCAACCAGATGAGCTTTGTTACGCAGGAGATCATTTTGTTTAATGATACCGTATTTAATAACATAGCTCTTGGCAAGCCGGATGCTAAAATTGAAGATGTTATGGAAGCCGCCAGGATTGCCAACGCCCATGATTTTATCATAGATACCGAAGATGGTTATCAAACAACGATAGGCGACAGGGGCATTCGTTTATCAGGTGGGCAACGTCAAAGACTAAGCATAGCCAGGGCGGTATTTAAAAATCCAGCCATTCTTATTCTGGACGAAGCCACTTCGGCCTTAGATACGGAGTCAGAAAAGCTGGTGCAGGATGCTTTAAACAAATTAATGGCAGGCCGCACAACTATTGTAATTGCTCACAGGCTTAGCACTATAAAAGAAGCCAATGAAATCATCATATTACAGGGTGGAAAAATAGTAGAAAGAGGCAATCACTATGACCTTATAGAAACAGATGATAGCATTTATAAGCGGCTTACTGCACTACAAAAGATTGCCTGACATTTGCCGTAATACTCACTGTATTTTAATTAAAAATCTTACTTAAGTACGGATTTTGATATAAGCGTGATATGACAAATTGCAACCACATTGAAGAACATATTATTTCCGTCCTTAAGAATGACCTTCCGAAATCGCTTACATATCATAATGCAGACCATACGGTTGATGTAGTACTTCAATGTATGACGATTGCAAAAGATGAAGGCATAACAAATGAGCGAACTCTGATTGAACTGAAGTTAGCAGCTCTTTATCATGATACAGGTTTTTTAAAAACTTACTTCGGGCATGAAGAAAAAAGTTGTGAAATAGCAAGACAAGATTTATCACTGTTTAAAATAAACCCAGCTATTATTGATAATGTTTGCCAGATTATAATTGCTACCAAAATGCCGCAATCTCCTAAAAACATGCAGCAACAAATAATATGCGATGCAGACCTTGACTACCTCGGCAGCAATAACTATTTCGGTATTAATGAAATGTTACAGAAAGAGTTTATTTTTTTTGGTATTATAACCAATGAAGAGGAATGGAAGGCATCAAGAATAAATTTTTTACAACGTCATGTTTACTTTACTCAATCGCAACAAAAGCGCCGTGATATGATGAAGCAGGCTCACCTGCAAGGCCTGCTGAACGAAAAAGTAGTGCGGATGCAGATTGAACCGAACCTCTCAAATGACCATATTCCTGTTAACTAAAGTTTTTTAATACCGGGATTGCACCGGTTATGGCCGGAATTGTGATATATGCGGCTTGATTATTGCCTTTTTACCCACGCATACTTATCCTTTTTTACCTAACTCACCTTCTTACATTTATCATTTTAAGATTTCCTAACATTTTTATCAAAATCAAAAAAAATTACATGAAAAATTTTTTGTTCCTATTACCTGCCTTAGTTTTCATACTGACCACTCAGTCTGCTTTTTCGCAGAAATATAAAACGTATTCTGATACCGTTAAACTTAACCGGGAATATGTAAAAACAACTAACGAGATCACTAAACTCACCTCTTCATTAGCTATCGCTCAAAACAATTTGCCAGGGTATCAAAACAAAGCCGGTGCAGCTGCTTCGGATGCGCAAAACACTGCTATAAACAGTAGTCAGCAGGCTTCAAAAGCCACCAATGGCGATTTAGATGATGCGAAAAGAGCAAAGCGAAAAGCAAACAAAGCACTTGACGATGCAAAAGATGCAAGGCAAGCGGAAAACAAAGTAAAAAGCCAGGATAAAAAGATAGCTAAACTTAGTTTTCAACTGGCAAAAAAACAAAAGCATTTAGAAGAACTTGAAATGATGCGGACTGCTATTAACGCTCAGCAACCCATAAATTAAGATTCACTGCTAAAAATACCTATGTACACAAAAGACCACCAGATCGAGCAGCTCATTGAGAAAAACGATGATCTTGAAAATTATTTCAGAAACACAATTATCCCGCAGTTATTTGTAGATGGCGATTTAATACTACAGAAGTTTACGCCGCCTGCAATGAAACAGTTTAGTCTTTCTAAAGCTGATGTCGGGAGATCTATTGCTGACATTAAAGATAACTTTCGCTTCCCCAGTATAGTAGAAAACATTCGCCAGGTGATTGACAGTGATGTTATTCTTGAAAAAGAAATACAAACTACTGATCGCAGGTGGTACCAGATGAATATCATTCCCTACGTTGATTATAAAACAAAAACCTCAAACGGTGTTATCGTAACATTTGTGGAGATCACGATGCGTATTAGAGACTTGAAAGAACAGGAAAGATTAATCTCCGATCACGAAACTTTATTAGACACTATTTCTCATGATATCAAATCGCCGCTCACCAGTTTAGTTACAGCGATTGACCTCTTTAAAAGAATTTCCTTAGAAGACCAAAAGCAGTTCCAAACCCTATTGAAAACTCTTGATTCTTCTATCCGGAAAATGCAGAATATCATTAATGAACTAACGGACACACGGAAGCAGGAATTTAAATATAAAGCTGAACAAGAATTATTGAATTTTGAACATATAATGGAAGATGTTCGGCTTACTATTATGGAATCCATCAGAGAATCCGGGGCAGTTATTAAAAGTGAAGTGAACGTTTCAGAAATAACTTTTTCACGCAGAAAGTTGAGAAGCATTTTGTATAACCTCGTAAGCAATGCCATTAAATACAGATCACCCGACCGTCAGCCAGAACTGTTTATTAAAACCACAACGGATAAAGACTTCGTTGTTATTTCTGTAAAGGATAATGGTATTGGTATAAATACTGACCAGGTTGAGGCTATATTTTCTAAGTACTATCGGGTTGAACATTCCATTGAAGGATCAGGCATTGGATTATACCTGGTAAAGGAAATAGTAAGCAATTCAGGTGGAAAAATTACAGTGGAAAGCCAGCCTGGCAAAGGATCAGAATTTAAAGTGCACTTAAAAGTAAGATAGATATACATCGCATGATTATGAAAGAATCTATTCCGGCAACACAAAATTTTTTATCCGGTGGTGGTGAAATGGGCCAACTGATCCGTAATATAAATTAGACGAAAAGTTCTCCTGGCGAACCAACGCTTTGACCGCAAAGTCTGCGTACATCAGTGAGCATTTGCCTAAACTCCCGCTTTCCCTTATACTGCCGCCTGATTAATAATATCCAAGGTGCAGTAGCAGCTATTTGTGGTGATAAAATATATTTATTTAGGTAGTTGGGGAACGCCATAAATATCATCTTCGCATTGATAACATTATTATAACCTTGCTGGGAAATGAAGGTGATAAGCACTGCATACAATTTTAGTATAGGTATAATTGCACATCCAATATCCTTTATTTTTGACTGTTGGATTAGGTAATATCATTTAAATTCCTGGCCCGTGTTTAACAGTTTTAAAACAAACATCAACTTATACTTAACAAGCTTTATAAAAGTGACGTGAAGAAACAAGTATTGGATGAAAAGTTTATAAAACTTGCTTTTACAATAAAACATTCTTACGTTTACAAGGTTTATTTACACTTTACCAGGCTTTCACATCTGCTTCCTTACGCTAAAACATCCTTTGCCATAAAATATTGACGTTTAGATAATCCTAACTACTCTTTTCAGCAATTGGCATTCATCTGAAAAACTGGAAGAAGTTTTATGAAGCAATATACAGCGGTATCAAAAGTGCGGAGCACTCTAATCATAGTCAAAATATCCTGTCTCTTTTTATGTTTTACCCTTTTTTATAATGCCGCTTATAGTGAAGAAATTAACTTGGCTAAAAAAGGTGTAATTGATCTTACTTCGTATAGCTGGGCTAAAGATGGCATTACAGATCTTAATGGCGAATGGGCTTTTTATTGGAAAAAATTTTATGACCCGCAGGCATTCGACACTTTATCTTTTCAACCATCTACCTATAGTTATGTGCCTGGATTTTGGAACAAAGACATTCCAGGTCATGGCATGTTTAAACCTGCATTTGGCTATGCCACTTACCGTTTAAAAGTATTATGTCCACCTTCAAATGAAAAGCTTGCCTTGAAATTTTTAACGGTGGCTTCCGCATACAAACTTTTTGTAAATGGACGCCAGGTTTTGGAAGTAGGTAAGGCAGGTAATATAAAAACTGCAACAATACCGGCTTACGAACCTGTGATAATACCGGTAATGCCTGTTGATAATAAGCTGGATATTTTAATACAGGTTTCCAATTTTAATTATAGTACCGGTGGCTTGTGGGATTTTATAAAGCTTGGCCCTGCAGATGATGTCCATTCATTTTGGATAAGAAATGTTGGCCTGGATTTTTTTATTGCCGGCAGCTTTTTCCTGATAGGTATATTTTACCTGGTAATATATTTTTATTACCGCAAGCAGGTAGCGCCATTGTATTTCAGTGTCTTTTGCCTGTTACTGGCTATGCGCCCTTTACTAACTGATGAACTGGCTATACATTATGTTACTGACTGGGACTGGCAGGTGATAAAAAGGTTTGAGTTTTTATCAATCTATTTGGCCGTACCAATACTCTCGCTTTTTTCTTATGAATTATTTCCAAAAGAGTTTTCAAAAAAAATGCTGAATGCTATACTTATCATAAGCATACCTTTTATTTTAGTAACCATACTGGCTTCGCCTTTTATATTCCGTTATACGCTACGCTCTTTTCAATTATTCATGTTTTTAACGGCGTGCTACGGTTTAATAACTTACATAAAAGCTGTAAGAAAGAAGCGGCCGGGAAGCGTGTATTTTTTAATAGGGTTTATTGTTCTTTTTTTTACCATAATTAACGACCTGCTTTATACAAGCCTTTTTATAGAAAGCACTCATCTTATATATGCCGGCCTTTTAATTTTTATCATATCCCAGGCAGTAGCCCTTTCACGCCAGTTCTTCTGGACGTTTACCAGGCTGCAGGTTGCCAATAATCAATTGGAAAATTTTAATAAGGAATTAAGTAATAAGAACGTTACGATAAACGAAGCCAATGAACAATTAGTTAAGCTGAACGGTGAGCTTGATATATTAGTGTCACGAACATCTCATGATCTAAGATCACCGATCACTTCTATAGTAGCGCTGGTGCATATTATAAAGGAAGAAAAGGAAGAGTCAAAGAGAAATGAATACCTGGAGATGCAACGCAAAACCTTACACAGGCTTAATGCATTAATTACTGATATACTTGATTTTTCAAAAAATAAACGGACTGAGCTGGTATTTGAGGAAGTTGATTTTGACGAGCATGTGCAAGCCGCTTTGCAGGATCATCTGCTTTCAGAAAACTCTGAGAACATAGAAAGAATTGTAGAGGTTAACCAGGCTGCAATATTTGTTTCTGATAAATCAAGATTAAATATGATTCTATATAATTTAATTTCCAACGCCTTAAAATACCATAATAAAAACCAGGAAAACCCCTATTTAAAAATTATTATAAATGCAGATGACAACCAGGCGGAAATTCAGGTTATAGACAACGGGCAGGGCATTGGTGAAAAGCACCTGGAACATATTTTTACCATGTTTTACCGGGCTAATAAATCATTCGCCGGTTCAGGGCTTGGCCTCTACATTGTAAATGAAGCCGTGGAAAAATTAGGTGGCAACATTAAAATTGAATCGGAACTTAATACAGGTACAAAGTTTATTGTACATATTCCTAATCATCAATAGAAATGATTACTTCCCCAACGCTTCCAGGTGAGAAATTAATGAGTCTTCATCCCAGCTTCCGTTATATTTTTCGCCATTGATGAAAAAGGAAGGTGTGCCGTTAACGCCGCTCCTAACGCCACTTTCAAAGTCACTTTCAACTTCTTCTACAAACTGCGCAGTGTCAAAATCGCTTTTAAATTTTTTAACATTCAGGGCTATTTTGCCGGCATAGGCTACAAGATGTATATCATCCAAATGCTCTTGATTTTCAAAAAGTATATCATGCATTTCCCAAAATTTATTTTGGGCTGATGCCGCTTCTGCAGCCACAGTAGCATTGGTGGCATTTGGGTGCACTTCTGCCAAAGGGAAATTTCTAAACACAAATTTTAATTGAGCATTTAATTTTTGTTGAACACTTTTTATGATGGGGTAGGCACGGCCGCAATGCGGGCACTGGTAGTCTCCATATTCAACCAATTCAATGTTTGCATTGGTATGGCCTTGCACATGATCCTTATTACTTACAGCAGGGTTTAGTTTAAACATGGCTTTAGTTTTTTTCGGTGTTCATATTTTCCAAAGCATCTAATATACCATCTGCACCGGGGTTTATCCCTATAGGAGAAAAGATACTTCCAGCGAATGATGCCTTCTTCGTCCAAAACGTATAAAGCTCTTTGGCATTCACCTTCTTCCGCATCATACACATTATACAATTTAGTTACAGCGCCCTTGGGTTCAAAATCTGCCAGTAAAGGAAAATGCAATTTTCTATCCTATCAAAAGCCAGGTGACACCATTCGCTGTCAACAGAAATACCGAGCACTTCAGCATTGTGCTTATGAAAAATTTTAAGCGTTTAATTGTATAAAGCCCTCTGGTCGCCACATACAGGGCTCCAGTCTGCAGGGTAAAAAGCAAGTATAACCTTCCTGCCTTTAAACTGGCTTAAACTTATTTTTGATCAGGGGTTGTAAAAAATGAAAAGCCGGGGGCTTGCGTACCTTGTAATAACATATCTTTTTATTATTTACAATCAGTTGTGAAAGATTTTTTTAAAGATCATAACTAAAATTAGCGGGCATATTTTAAGTATATGAAACAGATAATTACACCGCTTCCAGGATTTTCTTTTTAGCATCAACTTTAATATTTTTCCTTACAATATCCCAATACTCTTTACCATAACCAATAAAAAGTTCGGTCTCCGCCTCTATATCCCTCGTGGCTTCTACAAAAACCCGCCGCCTGTCATTTACAAATTCAGTATTGTTATGCAGGCCTTTTATCCGGGTTAAACCTTTGGCGTCATTAATATATCGGGCCAGGGCCTTTTTATTTTTACTGGCATCAATCACATGTTTTTGCGTCACAAAAAAAATATAGAAATTGCTATCGTCATGCTGCACTTCCTTCCAGGTGGTTATCCTGCCCTTGTATTCTGTGATTCTTGTGCCCTTGGGTATAAATACTTTTGTAAATAGTCCTTTTCCTGCGCCGGGTACATTTGATGCTCTTATCTCCAGGTGCTTTTCCAATAATGCCATTGTAAATGTTTTCTTTTAGATTCAGCGTTTTACTATTATTTATTCTGTGAATTAAAGATAGGATATTGGATGTTGTGTAAACTAATGCCCAATAAAAATACGCTCGCAAAACATCAGTTATTTTTGCCTGAACTATTAGAATAGCCCTGCATATATTGTTCAACCACGTAAAAAACTTACCCGGAAAATAGCGTTACTAATGACAACACATTTATCAAATATCCCCGTATCAGTTTTAGACCTTGCAACAATAAAACAGGGGAACACCATTACCGAAGCCTTTAACAATAGCCTGGATCTTGCCCGGCATGCCGACCGGCTTGGAGGGTCGCC
>JANLXV010000686.1:0-9118 GCA_031365305.1 Chitinophagaceae bacterium | reverse complement strand
TTTCGGCATTTGATGAAGTGCAGATAATATCAATTAGCGCCTTCATACCAGCCGAACAATTGATGTACGTTATAACGAGATGATGGGGATGTTTATCTTTAAAAAGCCTGAACAATTCCGGCGGCGCTGAATCGCTCAAAGAGCAGCCGGCTTTTAAGTCTGGTAATAACACCTTTTTGTGAGGGTTAAGAATTTTAGCTGTTTCCGCCATAAAGTGAACACCGGCAAAAACGATAATGTCTGCGGTTGTCTTCTCTGCTTGTTGTGCAAGGCCGAGACTATCACCAATAAAATCTGCAACATCCTGTATATCGGGTTCCTGGTAATAGTGGGCAAGTATGATGGCATTTTTTTGTTTTTTTAATCTTTCAATTTCTGAGAAAAGGTCCAAGTTAACATCAATATCTATATCCAAAAAACCCTTGTCCTGTATTTCAGCTTTCGCTTTTTCAATGTTAATATCAACCATAGTATTTAATATTAATACATTATTTAAATAAGCCCTATTACTATTAGGGCTGTTAATATGTTGAAACAAATTTTTTACAACCTGATGTAAAATTAGATATTAGGTTTTATCCACAGTGATTAACATTTGTTATAACAACCTAAAATTGAATGCAGTTATATGATAGCTGTTGTTACCAACATTTGTTAGAAATATTAACCGTGGAAAAAAATTTGAAAGAAAAATTTGAAAACATTGTTAACTCAATCCTTGTAAAATGTATGTAATGTCTCTCCAAAAAATGTACGACGCTTTTTAGGGGTATTTATCAGAATATTACCAAGATAAGTTTGAGCAAAAATGCTGGTTATCCACGGTAAAAAATATTTTTAAACAGGGCAATGTTTATATAATTTATGTATGATGCCTTAGAGGTTTTTTTTGAAAGAAGATAATTACCTTATAACCGTTACTGCACTTATATTTCGGCTAATTTTCGCAGTTGCAGGTTGGGTATTTTATGCTATTTTTGCCCTCCAAAATTTTAAAAGAGTACATATATATGTCAATCATTCAAACGATTCGTGATAAAGGCAGTGCAATAGTAATAGGCATTATAGCCTTAAGTCTTGTGGGCTTCTTGTTAATGGATGCCAGCAGCGGTGCCTCCAAAGGCTTATTCGGCAGTAACTCTTCTACAATTGGCAAAGTAAATGGAGACGCTATTGAAGTAAAAGATTTTAATGAAAAAGTAGCCTTTATGGAACAGCAGTATCCCGCAGGTAGTGGCTATAACCGCCAGCAAATTATGCAGGATGTTTGGGACCAAACCATTGCTGAAAAAGTTGTAAATGGAGAGTTTAAAAAATTAGGGCTGACTTTTACTGCTCCTGAAATGAGTGCAACAATACTAAGCCCCGATGCACCTCAACAACTTAAGCAAGCCTTTTCAAACCCTGAAACAGGAGAATATGATATTGAGAAAGCCAGGCAATGGCTGCTGGATATGAAGAAGACCAAAAACCAGGAACAAAGAAATGCGGTTAATCAACAAGTAATAAATCCCATGGAACTAAACAGCATGTATACAAAATATACATCTATGATTGCAGGAAGTGTTTATCTGCCTGCCTGGTTAACCAAAAAAGAAGATGAAGCTAATAAAAACTTTGCTGAAATATCCTATGTAGCTATTCCTTATAAAGACATCAGCGATAGCGCTATAAATGTTTCTGATAAAGAAATTGAAGCGTATGTAGATAAGAATAAGACCAGATATAAACAGGAAGCTGGCCGTACTATTTCTTATGTAAGTTTTTCAGCAACACCAACCCTTAAAGATTCAAATGCTGTACGTGACCAGCTTTTAGCTTTGCAAACCAATTTTTCTGCTGATACTAATGCCAAAGCTTTTGTTGCAAGAAATGTATCAGCAATAGATTATTTTGATGGTTATAGAATTAAATCAAAAATAACTTCGGGTGAAAAAGATTCTATCGCTTCTTTACCGGAAGGCGGTATTATAGGGCCATACCTGGATGGCAGCAATTATGTTTTAGCTAAAAAGATTTCAACCAAAATTTTGCCCGACAGTTTTAAATGTCGTCATATTTTACTAGGCACAGCAGATCCACAAACCGGCCAGGTGCTAATGCCTGATAGCGTGGCGAAGCAAAAAGTGGATAGCATTACCGAAGCCATAAAAAATGGTGCAGATTTTAATACCCTCGAAGCCCAATATTCTACAGATAAAGTTGCTCATAAGGACAACGGTGTTATGACATTTGACCTGGATGCCATCCAGAGCGACAATTTTGCCAAAGAATTTGCCGCCTTTCTTCTTAATGAAAATGGCGAAACAAAAAAAGCAGTACATACACAATTCGGCTGGCACTATATAGAAATTCTTGAAAAGAAGAATCCTCAGCCTGTTTATAAGATTGCTTACCTGGCCAGAGAAATTGTACCAAGTGATGAAACAATAAACGCTGCAAATGCGGCAGCCACCAAACTGGCAGGAGAAAGCCGTACGGAAAAAGACTTTGATGCTTATATAAAGAAACCTGGTGTTAACAAAAATAAAATTACTCCACCGGCAGTAAAAGAAAGTGATTTTATGTTAGGTGGCTTGCAGGATGCAAGGCAAATTATTAAATGGGCATTCGATGCGAAGCCTGGCGCTGTATCTGAGCCATTTAGTTTAAAAGATGAATTTGTTGTAGCTACTGTTACAGGCGTTTCAAAAGAAGGTATACCCGATGCAAAAACAGCAAGACCACAGGTTGAGACCATGATCAGGAATAAAAAGAAAAGTGAACAGATTATAAAAAAATTAAATAACCCAACCTCACTTGAAGCTGCAGCGTCAGCTTTTCAGAAGTCTGTACTTACTTCAGGCCAGGATTCTACCTTGACTTTTAACGCCTTTATTATAAACGGCGTTGGTAATGAGCCCAAGGTGGCAGGAGCGGCTTTCAATAAGGCTAATCAAACCAAAGTAAGTGCACCAATACCGGGTAATACAGGTGTTTTTGTTTTGAAAGTTAATGCAATAAACACCAGGCCTGCTGATGCCGCGGGTGTAATGGGCCAAATGACAACAACAAGAATACAGGAAATTATACAGGGTAACCAGCAAATGCAAAAGCCTGGTGCATTAGGCGCATCTTTTAATGCCTTAAAAAAGATTGCAGACATTAAAGACAACCGGAGCAAATTCTTTTAAGTAGTCTTACCCGAACTGTTTCAAAGTCACCCGAAAAAGGTGACTTTATTTTTTTAACGCTAATTACTAATGCTTAAAGCTAAATTTGTATCCTAATCACAGACATGGAAACATTTGTAAACAAAGTTGCTGAAAGTGGTATTGTAACGATAGATCTGGAAGAATATATTCCCAATGAAATTCTGGTATTTGATTTAAAAGACCATCTTTTTATGGGCTTAATTCTTAAAGAAAAAGATTTTAGAGAAGCGCTTAAAAAAGAGGATTGGGAAAAATACAGGAGTAAACCTGTTGCAATCACCTGTTCCCAGGATGCTGTTATTCCTATGTGGGCCTATATGCTGGTGTCGTCCTACTTACAACCTTACGCTTCAGATATTTTTTTTGGCGACGAACCATTCGCCAGAAATGCTTTAATGAATAACAACATCTCACAAATAGACATAAAAGACTTTGCCGGTAAAAGAGTTGTAATAAAAGGTTGCGGTGAAAAAGAAATTCCCGCTTCCGCATACGTGGAAATTACAAGGTTGATTAGGCCGGTAGTAAAAAGCATTATGTATGGGGAACCCTGTAGTACCGTGCCGATTTTTAAAAGCCAATCAACAGCAGTAAACAATTAAAACCAACCCCGTTTTTTGAAGATAAAAATCATTATCACTGGTATTAGCAGCATAATGAAAACGGTTAAATAAAACCCGGTTCTTAAATGCGCAATTGGAATGGTGTCAAAGTTCATCCCGAAAATGCCCCCAATAACGGTTGGCGGTGCCAGCAGGCACGTTACAATGGCCATAACCTTCATCACTTCATTCATCTTAAGATTTACATTGCTCACATAGAGGTCCTGCAGGTTCATCATTAGATCACGATAGTTTTCAACCATGTCATTGGCCTGATTGATGTGATCGTACACATCTTTAAAATATTTTAGTGTTCTTTCTTCAATTAAATCAGATTCTGTCTTTAGTATACCGTAAACCATTTCTCTAACCGGAGAAATAGTACGCTTCAATACGATCATTTCTTTTCTCAGCAGATTTATCTTTGCTAAAGATCTTGTAGTTGCTCTGCGTATAATTTCATCTTCTAAAATTTCAATCCTTTCTCCCAGCTTTTCCATTACCAGGAAGTAATTATCAACAATCATATCTATAAGAGCATAAAACAGAAAATCTGCGCCACTGTGCCGGAGCTTGCTGTTACTGAGTTTTAGTTTTTCCCGTAACGGATCGAACACGTCCCGGGTATTATCTTCCTGGAAGCTGATCACAAAATTTTTACCTAGTACAATACTGATTTGTTCACTCTCTATTGTGCCGTCTCTTTTGCTGATGAACAGCATATTCAGCACACAAAAAAGCAAATCGTTAATATCATCCATCTTAGGCCGTTGGCCTATGCTAAGAATATCTTCTATAATCAATGGATGAAAACCATAATGATTTCCGATGGAGTTTACATCGTCCTTTCTAAGGCCGTCAACATTTATCCAGGTAACGGTAGGAGAATCCAGAAAACAAAAAGAATCGGGAATGGCGTCTAACTCTTTTTGTTCAAACTTTTCTTTTGAATAATCAAAAACAAAAATATTTACCGCATCAGGCTCTGTGCGGGGGGCTTCGATCGTTGGGTTTTGGTGCAATACCTGTTTTGATCTGAAAAGTTCAAACGGATTTAATAAAGATAAATAGGCTTTGCTCCTGAATTCCACAGCTTTTAAAATTAATTAATCAGTTGCGGAAATTAGTCATTATCTATTTAAGAAGTTGTTCTAAAAACCAAAATAAATTGTTAGGATATAATTCAAAAAAAAGCATTTAAGCCGGAGCCTAATGCTTTTGTAATCAAAAAACATACTATTAAGAAAGAAGCTGTGTAACTTTTGAATTGGCACCTATTGTTTCTGCATGACGCTGCGCTAATTTTTTATACAAAGTAAGCGACTGAGCTACAACCTGGTCCATGTTATAATATTTGTAGGTAGCAAGTCTTCCAACAAAAAATGTATTTGTCATTGCTGAGGCCAGTTGTTGATATTTTTTATAGATCTCACCATTTTCAGGCCGTGGAACAGGATAGTATGGGTCGCCCTCAGCCATCGGATATTCATATACCACAGTAGTTTTGGGATGCTGCTGACCAGTCAGGTATTTAAAGTCTGTTATCCTTGTATAGGCCTGTTCATTAGGATAGTTTACTGTGCCTGTTGGCTGAAACTTTGGAGTGTCAATGGTTTCAAATTTAAATTCAAGTGATCTGTAAGGCAGTTTGCCGTAACAGTAATTAAAAAAACTATCTATGGGTCCGGTATAAATCATGTTTTTATAAGGGATGTTATCTATCACATCTTTATAGTCAGTATTCGTCATCACATTAATATTAGGATGAGCAAGCATTTTCTCGAACATCCTTGTATAACCGTATAATGGCATAGACTGGTAAGTATCAGTAAAATACCTGTCGTCTTTATTGGTTCTTGTAGGTACCCGGGCCGTAACAGAAGCATCTAACTCTGAAGGATCAAGATCCCATTGTTTATTAGTATACCCTCTAAAGAACTTTTCATAAAGCTCTCGCCCTACTTTACTCACTACCACGTCTTCTGAGGTAACAATACGTGTAATTTTTTCAGCCTTTGATTTAAAGAAAGATTCAACTTCAAGCGAGCTCAAGTTTAAACCATACATATTATTTATTGTGGTAAGATTAATTGGTATAGGTAGAAGCTGGCCATCAACGCTTGCCAATACGCGATGTTCATAAGGGCGCCATGGCGTAAACTGGCCGAGGTAATCATAAACCTCCCTTGAATTAGTATGAAAAATATGCGGACCATATTTATGGATAAGGATGCCATCGTTGTTATAGAAATCGTATGCATTACCACCAATATGATTTCGTTTATCAACAATTAATACCTTTTTTCCTCCTTTTGATGCTAATCTTTCAGCCAAAACCGAGCCTGCGAACCCAGCCCCTACGATGAGGTAATCATACATAAACTTGTTGTTTTAGATTGTTTAAAGTTTTTTTCTTTGTGGTTCTCACATTTTCTACAAGCGCATTCATTTTGCTCCAGGTGTTATCCCACGAATTATGCTGTAAAAAAAGATCCACTTTCTTTAGCCATTCATTATTATCATCTATATGCTTTAATATCTTTTCTCCCGCTGCAATAAATTCTTCTGCACTGTCAGCAATGTGAACCAGCCCTTCATTGCCATAAGGATTAACCACGTCAGTTATAGCAGAAGAGATTACGGGTTTTCCGGCAGCCAAATATTCCGGCGTTTTAGTAGGACTAATATATCTGGTACTTTCATTCAATAAAAAAGGGATGATTGCTACATCCCAACCTCTTAAATATTCCGGCAAATCATTGTAGGTTTTCCCTCCGGGATAGAATACATTTGGAAGTTTAGGTAAGCTGGCAGGTTCTATTTTAGCTACCGGCCCGATTATTACAAAATTCCATTCCGGCCTTTGAGTTGCAACAGCATTTATGAGTTCCAGATCAAATCTTTCATCAATCACACCATAAAATCCAAATCTTGGATGTGGAATGTCTTTTTGATCTGCAGGGTCATTTCCTTTTGATCTTGCAGATGCGAAATGTAGTTTATCTATGCTGCTTGGGAAAGAATGGATATTTTTATGGTCATTTTTCTTGGCGTTAAATAAACTTTCGCCGCCGGTAAATACCACATCTGCAATTCTTAGTAATTCGGTTTCAAGAGCTTTTAGCTCAGGAGGTGCAAATTTGAAATTTGAAAGCTCATCCATACAATCGTACACTACAACTTCAGGCTTTAAATGCCGTGAAAAATTCAGTCCCATAGGTGTATAATAGTACGCAATATGATTTGAGATCTTATTTTCTTTGACAAGACCGTTTAAAAGTTGTTTTAATTCATTTACAATTTGATTCTCCTTTAAGCCGGAATTAAGGTTTGGAACTATTACAGTTACATCTCCATTTTTTTCCAGCGTGTAGAATGATTGTGCTATTTCAGAAAATAAAGGTTCTTCTATATAAAAGGTTCTATAATTTTTAGCGAAACGGCTTATAATGTGCTGAGGTCGCTGGTAAACAAAATTCCATCTTAAATGGCAGTAACATATCAGATCCATGCTTATAATTCATTTTAAAGTGATATTTTATCACCAATAACCTTAATAATAATGCGATTTATATGCCAATAGCTTTTCAGATACTGAGCGGCAACTTTTCTAAATAACAAGAGCTGTTTCGTGTAAAAAAATCCTCATGGCCAATTCAGGCGTACATTTGAGGAACACTTAAACACACAATCATCAAATGCAGCTCTGTACAGCTAAAAGAACAAAAGCAAGTAAATGTTTAAAAAAATAATCTCAGTAAAATCAGGCCTTTCAGGCGATTATTGCTTAGAAAATGAAAGAATCAAAGACTTTTAAAGCCGTAATTATTATAATATTCTATGGCAACCTTTAAATCATCAGGAGCATCAATTGAAACGCCTTTAAAATCTGTTATCACCATTTTTAAAGGAATACCCATTTCTAAAAATCTCAGGCATTCAATTTTTTCAATGGCTTCAAGCGGAGTGACAGGCCAGGTTGTAAAATTTAAAAGAGCCGGTTTTCTAAAAGCATATACACCAATATGCTGATAATAGCTTGCTTCTATTGCACTATCTCTTAGGTAAGGGATTACACTTCTGCTAAAAAGAAGAGAATTCATATTACCATCTACAACTACCTTTACTCTGTTGGAGTCTTCTATATCAGATTTTTCCAATAATCTTTTCATTATCGAAGCCACCTGAACATATTCATCTTTTAAATGAAATATGCTTATTAAATCGTTGAGCGCTTTGCGGTTAATAAAAGGCTCATCGCCCTGTACATTTAAAATAATGTCAGTATCAATATTTTCCGCTGCTTCTGCTATTCTATCTGTACCACTTTCATGGTTTTTTTTGCTTTTTATGGCATATCCACCATTTTCAGTTATTTCTCTAAAGATAACATCACTATCGGTAACAACAATTACTTCATCAAATAGCAATGTATTTAAGGTATTATCATAAGTATGCCTGATGACTGGTTTATCACCGATAGTTTGCATCAGTTTACCCGGAAATCTTGATGCATTATACCTGGCAGGTATCATTGCAACTACTTTCATGTATCTATTTCTTGGTTTTGCGGCAATTGATCACTTTCGTAACCGCAGGCACCGCATTGGTATACATTTTTTGTAGACACTGCATACGAAGCAAACAACCATGAAAAAAAAGCGATGATTAGATTAGGGGCATCTTGCCTGGCTACAAGCAAAATATCGTTTGATCTGCAAACCGGGCACACTGCACTTTTCCGGAAGTCTTCGTCATATTCCCGTAAAAGCGTCCTCGCTTCGTACTGGTTACTGCTATGTGTAACCAGTTTAATACCGCCAATAGCGTTTGCAAGAAGGGGATCTATTGTTACAGTATATTCATCTTTTAGGTAACAGGTTATTCCCCTGTTCTCAAGCCAGGTTAATACAATGTTGGCTGAAAAATAATTGTCAAAAGAACGGAGTTCTACAACAGCCATCTTATTTTATATTATACGCCTGTGAGGAAACGCTTTAATTATTAAGCATAAGAGGCATCACCAGCATTAATAATTCTTCGCCCTCATTAGTTTCTGTAGGTTTTATTATGCCGGCTTTTGTGGGCGTGCTAAGTTCAATGGTTACTTCCTCGGTTTCAGCAGCACTAAGCATTTCAATTAAAAATTTGGCATTAAAAGCAATCTGCAGATCTTCGCCAGTGTACTGGCACGACATACGTTCATTGCCCTCAAAACTAAAATCCATATCCTGGGAGGCTAACTGCAATTCACTGCCGCTGATGGTTAAAGCCACCTGGTTAGTGCTTTTATTACTAAATACGCTTACTCTTTTGAGAGCG
>JANLXV010000642.1:0-2571 GCA_031365305.1 Chitinophagaceae bacterium | reverse complement strand
CTATGAGCTAAATGCTTTTTAAATAAAATCAGCAAGTTTCGGGTTGCTATACCGTATTGTTCTTACCAATTTTGGGTATAAAATTTTTGGTATGACACAATTCAGAGTAGTTCCGCTAAGTGAAGCGTATGCAGCTAAAATTCGTAACGCTAATAGAGATGATTTCGGTCACCCGGTTATTGAAGAAACAGCCACAGGTAAAGGCCCGTGCAGGGTTTCATTAAAGCCATTTGTTGTGGGAGAAGATAAAAGATTATTACTTTCTCACAGCCCGTTTCACATTGACAATGTATACAATCAACCCGGGCCTGTTTTCATTCACAAGAAAGCAGTAGAAGCTTATAAAGACGTACATATTTTTCCACCGGAAATAAAGGCGAATAAAGCATCTTTTCCACTATCACTAATTGGATACAGCAAAGCACAAAGAATGATGTACACCGAATTGGTTGGCGACAAAGATGTTGATCTGCTTATAGCAAAAATATTTGAAGAACATGCCGAAGTAGAATACCTGCATGCCAGAAATGCTGAAGCCTGTTGTTTTATTTGTAAGATTGAAAGAGTGTAAAGTGTTTAAGTAATGCCGGCGTGTTTAATAAAATTTAGTCTTTCAAACCAAGCCGCATTTCTATAATATGTTTTGTGAACCCAAGTTTTTCATAAGCTTTAATTGCAGGCATATTATCAAAATATACTTCAAGGCGCAGCTCTGTTATATTTTGCATGACAGCCCAATTCTTTAGATGTTCAATAATTTTTTTATTGATGCCTTGCCCTCTATACTCCGGTGAAACATACATAAAGCCGAGGTAAGCATGAATTTGATGTTGCAAATAAGGCTTTGATTTTTCAATACGTGCATACCCGCACCCAATGATCTTATCATTTAATTCAGCAACAGCCAGTTGAATATGCGGCGTACTGATCATTTGATTCAGATCGTAGTAATGAATCGGATCGGCTTTAAGTGTTGGATCAAAAGGGCGCTCAGTTTCTATAACGCCCTGCTCAAAAGCATATAGCTGTTCCAAGTCGGCTAATGCTGCTTGTCTGATTGTAATCTGATCCATTTTAGCTATGTGAAATTCTATAATAAATATCAGCCAATTAACTGATGATTTTGCATAATAATCGCCGGTAAAAATGGAATAACGTCATAGCCTTTTTCAGAATAAATAACGTCTTACTCTTATAGAATTTTATGCTTAATTATTAAGCTAAATTCTATCATCACTTTGTAACTATCATTTGTTTAGTATCTGTTTTTTTACCGTTTATAAATAATAAGTAACTATAAGTGCCTGATTGAAATTCGCCGCTTTTGATGTTTAACTGACCTTTACCTTTTGCAACATCATAAAGTTTTATAGCGCTGCCTTTACTGTCTATTACTTTTATTTGCGCCCTGCCGGCATTCCCGGGAACATAATAATTAATTACGGTATTATTGTTTACAGGGTTAGGTATATTTTGTTCTAAGTAACCATTTGCAGTAAGTGATAAATCCTGTCCGCCCTGCCTTGTAATAGTTTTCACTAACTGCTGCAACTCATTAATCTGGTTTTGCTGTTGCTGTATCTGGGTTTGTTGTTCCTGCATGCCTTTAATTAAAACAGGTATCAGCTCAACATAATTTACTGCTTTGATTTTAATGGTTTCCTTTCCATAATCCTGCGCTTTGGCAATAACTACCTTTCCATCCTTAGAAAGCTGTGCGACGTCGTCTGCAGGAACCCTGTCGTAAATATCATGCGAACATTCTTTAACAAGATTAGGTAAAACTTCTTCCAGGTCCTGTGCTATCAAACCAAAATGATCGCCTTTTGGTAAGTTAAGAGAAGCATATTTTCCATCGTTTCTAAAATCGTATTTCTTAGGCTTTAGTTTATTTATAATGTCCAATGCGTTTGTAAATTCTTTAATGTCTTTTTTTAAACTTTTATCGCTTGAGCTGTAGGTGCCGTAAGTGTACACGTTTCCTTCAAAAACACCGGCATAATCACCCGCAACTGTTTTTGCTCACAAGCCCTGGCTGTTTTGCGATTGAAACCAACCGCCCTGTTTATTCGTGCTGTTTCCATGCACACCTTCCCCACCCGAACTAGAGCCGTAAACGCCATAAGTGGCACCTGAGCTGTAAGTGCCATAACTACTTCCTGAGCCATAAAGCCCATAAAATCCTGTTGAATACACGCCGGCAGAATTTGCACTGGAGGCCCACAAGCCATAGCCATTGGTACTAACACCTCTTAACCCATAATATCCCTCACCATACACACCGGTACCGCTACCGGTAATACCATAAACACCAAAGCTGGCGCCATTGCCGTACACGCCTAAATAACTACTGGTTCCGGACACGCCGTAGCCATTATTGGTGCTTACTCCCTGAACGCCATAAATGCTTCCTGTTGCGGTTACCCCTGTTGGCACACTTGCTGAACCTGCCATCACGCTTCCTGCAATAACACTATCTGAGAAATAACCTCTTCTCCATTTATTTAAAGCAGAGCCGAGGTTTAAGAGTGATGTATTGCCTGGTAAAAGCGAATGATTTATTGCAGTTAT
>JANLXV010000621.1:0-3334 GCA_031365305.1 Chitinophagaceae bacterium | reverse complement strand
ACGTTTATTTTTACAGTAGCAGATTTCTGTTTCGAGCCACTTGTATAATGGCAGGCCAATAATAATTAATGAAAAAATATAGGACACATAAAAATGAAATCTCAGTATCAAAGTAATTGAAGAAAGTGCAAGTACTATAATTCTTGTAATAATAAGGCGTCGATATATCATGTGCTTATGCAAGTGATCAATCCGTTCTGCAAGCACAACGCCTAAAAGCCAAAAGGGCAATCCTATAATCCAGGTAAAAGCATTTCCCATCTGCCAGAAATTTCCATTATAATTAATATCGGATTGCGTTAGTAAAGATTTTAAATCATTTTGTGCACCCAATAAAACTGTAATAATTGCAATGAAAAAAGCAAGTAGAGTTTTTGTCTTCCATGATAAATTAATAAAAAACAGAACAGGGTAAATTGTATAATATATTAATTCGCAAAATAAGCTCCACACCACTGCCTTCTCAGGATGCCCTAATGGAATACCAATGATTTCTATTATTATCAAAGGAAGTAAAACCCGTAGATAACGCCTGGTATAAAAGACTTTTACGTCAGCGATGTTATCTTTATTAGGATGATGGATTACAAACCCGGAGATGATAAAAAAAGCAGCCACCGCAACTACGCCAACAAAGGAAACACTAAGAAAAAACCCTATATATTTAAGGATAATAAACTTTGAGTTTTTAAAAACCTTAACTGCCGGGCTGTCTGCGTGCCCAAGAAGCACAATCAGCGCCAATATGAACCGCAGACTGTTTACACCTTCAAACCACTTTGCCTTACCCTGGTTGGCAGGAGTTTCCATTCTGCTTGTTATATCAATACCCGAAACACTCATCAGATGATACGCTTTGTTTCAAATTAAGCCAATCAAAAAGAAATTTTATAGATTTCTCTTCGTTGTTATCATTTCTGAGACGTTATCTTAAGAATTAAACTTTATCTTTTATACATGTTAGGCAGGTCGCAATATCCATATCTAAAGAAAATTTATCTTGTATTATTTTGCGGCATTGCCTGTGGCTTTTTAATTTTTATTGGGCAGGATATTCTCGTGCCTATAGCGTTTTCAGTTCTTTTGGCCATGTTGCTATTGCCAGTTAATAAAAGGCTGGAGAAAAAGACCAATAGGGTGATGGCTATAATGATCAGCCTTTCTCTCGCTATTGTTTGTATTGTTATAGTGGTATATTTTTTTTCTACCCAAATAGCCGGTTTTGTTGATGATCTTCCTACTTTGAAACGGCAGTTGAATAAACACTTAGCCACATTGCAACGCTACATTTACAGGGAATTTCATTTAACCAGGCGGGAGCAAACAGAATACCTGGAACAGGCTACGTCGGAAATCAAGGATAACAAGGGCGGTTATATCGGCAAAACATTTATCGCTGTAACGCAATCTTTTTTTACCCTGATTCTTTTACCAATTTATACCTTTCTTATCCTGTACTACAGAGACATGATTAAAAAGTTTATGATTGATATTTTTTCTGATAAACACAAACCAAAAGTTCAGGAAGTAATTACAGAATCGAGGCTAATCGTTCAAAGTTATATGACAGGCCTGCTGATAGAAATGGGGGTAATCACTGCTATTAACACAGCAGGCTTTTTACTCTTCGGCATTCAGTATGCTTTTTTTCTGGGGTTTTTGGCTGCAGTTTTAAATCTCATTCCTTATATAGGCATGTTAATCGCATCTGTTTTTTGTATGCTGGTAACTGCTACCACCTCAAACGATCTAAGTAAAATAATATGGGTAGCTGTGGTACTTACTGTTGTCCAGTTTTTTGATAATAATATTATCATGCCCAAAATAGTAAGTTCAAGAGTTAAGATTAATGCTTTAATAACCATATTTGGCGTATTGGTCGGTGGAGCAATAGCAGGTGTATCAGGAATGTTTTTGTCTATCCCGGTTATTGCTATTTTTAAAGTAATCTGCGATAGGATTGAAGATCTGCAACCTTATGGTGAGTTAATGGGAGATGAAATTACCTACGCCCGGCGGGGTAAATTGCTAAAGCGTTTCAAATCACGAAAGAAAAAAACAATCAATGTGTAATCGCGGTTATAACCTTACCCACAGTACCATTGGGCGCCTGTATATTTAAAAGTGCTGCAAGCGTTGGTGCTATGTCAGTCATATAAACTTCATCATTGGTTTTGCCTGGCTTTATATTCCAGCCAAACCAAATCAACGGAATGTGAGCGTCGTAGGAGTTCCATGACCCATGTGTGGTACCGGTGCCGCCGCCGCCAAAGTAAGCAGGCTTTGTTATATAGCCAATATCACCGCAACGCCTGGCATTGTAGCCATTAATTATCCTGTTCTTTATAAGTGCCGGCAAGGTTGTAGTTTCTATTTCATCTAATTTATAAACATTAGCTATGTAATCTTTTGTTTTAAGATAATTGATCACAAATGTTTGAATGTCATTTAAACTTTTAGCTTTAAAATTTACCGAATCCATATTGAGATAAACCTGGTTGTTTTCTACAGCCTTTATTACGTTTTTAATGCCAAGTGCAGTTTCAGCGGCTCTATTGATGTCATCAGCCAAACCAAATTCATTGTATACGCCGGATGGAATATGATGCTCTTGTAAAAATGCGGGCACGTGAGCAACACCATGATCAGCGGTTAAAAAAACGATGTAATTATTTCTCCCAAACTTTTGATCGAGTGTGATCAGAAATTTTTCCAAGTCCTTATCTAAGCGCAAATAAGTATCCTCAATTTCAATAGAATTGGGACCAAAAGAATGACCAATATAATCTGTAGCTGATATGCTTACAGCCAAAAGGTCAGTAACCTCCCTTCCGCCAAGATCTTCATTAGTGATGGCGGCTGAAGCCATATCGAAAATGTAGGTGTTGGCAAAAGGCGTAAACTTAAACTCCTGGAATATGGTTGAAGAATTTGAAGAAATCGTGTGGGGAAATATGGGTAAAGTGCCGGCAATAAAAGAATTTTCATACTTGTTATTATCGGCATCGCTGAGAACATACTTTTCAATCGGCAGCATAGTTTCCCATGGTTTGCCTGCAATGGAAGCAGGATAATTTTTACTGTTCACAGCCTTAACCCATTGGGGTAATTCCTTAATGTAATAGGTACTCGTTATCCATTTGCCTGCTTCATCATCATACCAATAAGCAGCATTGGCGCTATGCCCGGCCGGTAAAATCGCTCCCCTGTCTTTTAAAGAAATCCCTATAACTTTTGATTGAAAATTATTACTTAACCGCAACTCATCGCTAATTGTGGTGGCTAACAAATTTCTCGGGCTCATTTTACCCCAGATAGTATTGCTGCCCACACC
>JANLXV010000536.1:0-3374 GCA_031365305.1 Chitinophagaceae bacterium | reverse complement strand
GATAAGGTGTTGCATCGCAAGCCCGATATTTGTTTGAGTGGCATTAACCACGGCGCTAATCATTCCATCAATGTTATTTACAGTGGTACCATGAGCGCCGCCATGGAAGCTTCTATAGAAAGTATCCCAAGCATAGGATTTTCATTGCTGGATTACAGGTTTGAAGCTGATTTCACCGCCGCCAAATTTTATGTAAGAAAGATTGTTGAAAGTCTTATTTATACAAAAATGGATAAGCACCTTTTGCTCAATGTAAATATCCCCAGTGTACCGCTTGAAGAAATGAAAGGCATTAAAATATGTAAGCAAGCCTATGCGAAATATGAAGAAGACTTTGATGAACGGCTTGATCCGCATGGTAAAAAATATTACTGGCTTACAGGTGAGTTCATCAATTTTGATAAAGATGAAGACACTGATGTAAGTGCACTGGCGCAAAACTATGTAAGTGTTGTACCCGTGCAGTTCGATCTTACCAATTACGAACTCAAGAAAACACTTGAGAAAACCTGGAAAATAGACTAATGTTTAAAAAAGACAATTTTACCTACGGACTTGCTTTAGGATTAATAGCGCCCATGCTTGGTTTCATTGTGTATAAGTTTGTAAAGTTCAGGTATCTCACGCTTGCTGAAATGTTCCAGTGGATGAAGATGAACCCTAATCTTATCACCGTTGCTATCAGTGTTTCACTTATGGCCAACGCTGTATTGTTTACCATCTTTGTAAACGGCCACCGTGACAAAACAGCCAAAGGTATTTTTATAATGACGTTGATCTATGCTGCAATTGCCATGGGTTTTAAATTTCTTTAACGGGCTTATACATGCCTTTAAAATATTACATCATAGCAGGCGAAGCATCCGGAGATCTTCATGGCAGTAACCTCATTAAAGAATTAAAACATATTGCGCCTGAAACAATAGTCCGTTGCTGGGGAGGAGATAAGATGCAGGCTGCCGGCGCTGAGCTTGTGAAGCATTACCGTGATCTTGCTTTCATGGGATTTTCTGAAGTATTAAAAAACCTGCCAACCATCTTTAGAAATTTATCTTTTTGCAAGAATGATATCTTGTCTTTCAATCCTGATGCCATCATCCTAATAGATTATCCCGGCTTTAATTTACGCATAGCAAAATGGGCTAAAGCTAAAGGCTATAAAATAATTTATTATATTTCTCCCCAGGTTTGGGCCTGGAAAGAAAGCCGCATAAAACTCATCAAGCGATGTGTAGATAAAATGCTTGTAATATTACCTTTTGAAAAAGCATTTTATAAAAAATGGCAATACGATGTTCAATATGTCGGACATCCGCTGGTACAAGTGATAAACGAGTTTAATACCTCGTCACATGAAACCTTATTAGCCATAAAAAATTTATCCGTCGGAAAAAAAATAATAGGCATTTTGCCTGGGAGCCGTAAACAGGAACTAAAGATCAAGCTGCCAATCATGTTGCAGGTGGCAGAAAAATTTCCGGCGTATCATTTTATAGTGGCAAAAGCGCCGGGAATTGAGGATGATTTTTATAATCCCTATTTAGAGAAATATTTAAATGTAGACAGCGTAAGACAGGCGACCTATAGTTTGCTGCAACAATGTACAGCAGCCATGGTAACCTCAGGTACGGCCACGCTTGAAACGGCTTTGTTTAAAGTGCCACAGGTGGTATGTTACAAAGGCAACCAATTATCTTACGAAATTGCTAAACGCATTATTAAAATAAAATACATCAGCCTTGTAAATCTTATTATGGATAAAACTATAGTGACAGAACTCATACAGAACGACCTTAATGTGCCTAATCTTATCAAAGCATTAAATGTTATAATAGAAGCCGGCGGAAAACGGGAACAGGTAATACAGAATTACAACAATCTTGAACAGCTTTTGATAAAAGAAGGCGATGCTTCAAAAAATGCTGCAGTTTCAATCAGCGCATTTCTTAAGACTATCGGCGCAAAAGCTTAATGATGATAATAATTATCGCCAGGAGAAATAACAGTATGGACAGGCGGTTAATACCGTGCATATAACCAACCCATTTGGAATGTGGCCTGTTAGGGTCTTTCTTTTTCAGGAATAAATATTCAGCGATCTGGCTCCAGACTCCCATACAATTGTGTTTTTATTCTTACTTTTTTATTCTTAATTTATACTTAACAGAAAATACCAAACTATGGTTAATTATTCAGCGTAATTTGTTTATCAAAATTACAGCACAAGCATAAACCAGGTTAAAATATATTACATGAAATTACTACTTACACTCTTAGCAACAGGGCTTATCGCATTTTCAAGCTGTGCCCAAAAAACAGACGCTGCTGAAAAATTTGCCGTTATAAAAACGGATGCTGAATGGAAAAAACAGTTAAGTGCAGAACAATATGAAGTAGCCCGTAACCACGGCACCGAAAGGGCTTACACTGGCAAATACGTGGATAACCACGACAAAGGAACTTACAAATGTATAGCCTGCGGACAACCTGTTTTTTCTTCAGACGCCAAGTTTGAAAGCGGCACTGGCTGGCCAAGTTTCTGGCAGCCCATTGTAAAAGAAAATGTGGGAGAAACCAAAGACAATAGTTATGGTATGCAGCGTGTGGAAGTGCACTGCAGCCGTTGTGGTTCACACTTAGGTCATATTTTTGAAGATGGCCCTAAACCTACGGGACTGAGGTATTGCATTAATTCAGCAGCCCTATCTTTTAGTAAAGCAAAATAAATAATACAGGCAGCGCCGGGGTCGGTTTGTTCGCACCCGCCAGCGTAAAAAAGATGAGGAGGAGGATAAGCCAAATGTTTTCATTTAACATCACTACATTCAATACAAGTTTAGCGCCGTGGTCGGTGCCCTCACCCGCCACCGTAAAGACGAAGATGGAGTGATAAGTTTATTGCTTACCTGTAACATCACTATATTCAATATAAGTTTGAAAGGAATTACCAATGCCAAGAATTATCCAGAAACATCCGCTGGCTATCCGCTGGTTTCACTGGCTCAACTTTCCTATACTCGCTGTGATGATCTGGAGCGGTATGTTGATCTACTGGGCCAATGATATTTATAAAGTGGGCTTTGGCGATAAAACTGTTCTTAAATTTTTCCCCGATTCCTTTTATAAAGCCCTTAATATACCTTTTCGCCTGGCAGAAGGCATGAGCCTGCATTTTGTTTTTATGTGGCTGTTTGCCGTTAATGGTGTGCTGTATGTGCTGTATCTTTTATTTTCCAAAGAGTGGAAGCTGATCTTTCCCAATAAAAAATCTTTAAGCGAAGCCTGGCTGGTGCTGTTGCATGATCTCCATATCAGGAAAGGTCTGCCGCCGCAAACAAAATACAATGCAGCACAACGCCTTGCTTATACCGGTG
>JANLXV010000545.1:0-9294 GCA_031365305.1 Chitinophagaceae bacterium | reverse complement strand
CTGACAGTTTGCTAAAAGCACTCACGCTGGCTATGAGTATTTTACCAGAAGAGATTCCCGTTGCCTTCACTACGTTTATGGCGTTAGGTGCCTCGCGGCTGATGAAGCTAGGCATCGTGGTGAAGCAAATGAAAACGGTTGAAACCCTAGGCAGCGCCACCGTTATCTGCACCGACAAAACAGGCACCATCACAGAAAATAAAATGAGCCTTGCCAAATTGTTTGTGCTGGCTGAAAATAAAATTGCTAACCCGAATGTGGCACTAAGTATCGCACAAAAAGAACTCGTTACATTGGCGATGTGGGCAAGCGAACCCATTCCCTTCGACCCTATGGAAGTGGCGTTGCACAACGCTTACACAACATTAGCAATCGTTGATGAACGCCCGCAGTTTAGAATGATACATGAATATCCGTTAAGCGGTAAGCCACCCATGATGACGCATATTTTTCAAAGCAGTACAGGCAATAGAGAAATAGCCGCAAAGGGAGCACCGGAAGCGCTGATGAATGTTTCCAACTTAACAAGTGTAGAGACCAAGCAAATAAATGAAGCCATCAAAATAGTAGCGATGAATGGCTACCGTGTGCTGGCAGTTGGTGAAGCGCATTTTGCTGGAAATGATTTTCCCGTAATGCAACAGGAATTCCATTTCACACTCAAAGGCATTGTTGCTTTTTACGACCCGCCAAAGAAAAATATACAAGCGGTGTTGAAAGACTTTTATGATGCTGGTATTGCTGTAAAAATTATCACCGGCGACAATGCCGCTACTACGTTGGCCATTGCAAAACAAATCGGCTTTGTTGGTTATGATAAAGCCATAACGGGTGATGAATTGATGTTGTTAGATGAAGCATCACTGCAAAAAACAGTAATGAACAGCAATGTTTTCACCCGCATGTTTCCCGATGCCAAATTAAAAATTATCAACGCCTTAAAAGAGCAGCACGAAGTTGTTGCCATGACCGGCGATGGCGTAAACGACGGGCCTGCGCTCAAGGCGGCGCACATTGGCATTGCCATGGGCAAGAAGGGAACAGAGATAGCAAAAGGGGCGGCTTCACTGATTTTGGTTGATGATGATTTATCAAAAATGGTGACCGCCGTAGCGATGGGCCGCCGCATTTATAGCAACCTGAAAAAAGCCATTCAATACATTATCTCTATTCACATTCCTATTGTACTAACGGTATTTATTCCATTAGCATTCGGCTGGATTTACCCGAACATTTTTTCTCCCGTACACATCATTTTTCTGGAACTTATTATGGGCCCAACCTGCTCCATCATTTATGAAAATGAACCGATGGAAAAGAATAGTATGATGCAAAAACCTCGTCCCTTTACCACTACATTTTTCAATTTGAAAGAACTTACTACAAGCATTATTCAGGGGTTGGTAATAACAGCAGGAACGCTTTTCATTTACCAGTATGCGGTTGGCGAGGGTAACAATGAAGCGCTTACACGAACAATGGTCTTCACCGTTCTATTATCAGCCAACATTTTTCTTACACTGGTGAACCGTTCGTTTTATTTTTCGGTGCTTACTACCTTTCGTTACCGCAATAACCTTGTGCCACTAATTATCGCTATCACCATTGCTATTACGGCTTTATTGATTTATTTAAAACCATTGGCGGTATTCTTTCGCTTTCAGCACTTGATGTTTTCGCAATTATCGTTTTGTATCCTCACCGGCTTTGTAAGTGTAATATGGTACGAGGTAGTGAAATGGTGGCAGCGGAAAAAACATCTTACTGAAGAACAATAGCCGTTCAAATTTTTCGTGTATGCTCGTAAACAGTTGTTTTTATGTTGAACCTCGCATAGCTGAAATCTCCTTTCGTCACCATCATAACACGTTGAAGTTTGTTGGCACCACAACAATATTCATTTCTTCATAACCACCAGCATTTATACCCCGGGTACACCCGCCCTATAGTCAGGTAATGTTAGCGGCTCGTTCCTTTTAATGACAGAAAAAATTATTTACCGGCAATTTTCCATGGGTCATAAGAACCGAAACTCAATAAATGCCCTTCAATGTCGTAGCAGGAATAATTCTTGCCACCATAGTCCTCTAACTTAAGTTCAATTACAATTTTAGCTCCTTGTTCTTTGGCTTTCGCATATTGTGCTTCAATGTCATTTTCTTCAAGAACTATATAAGGGCTCTGTGTTTCAAAATGTCCTACTTCATTGGGTTCCTTTATGAGTTTGGTGTATTCACTTTTTCGCTGTGCTGAACCTGCATTATCATGATGTCTCCCAGAGTTAACTGCGCATGAACAATTAATCCATCCTCACCCGGAACAATCAGATGTTTTTCAAATCCAAAAGCGGTGCAAAGCCATTCAATGGCTGCTGTGGCGTCTTTGTAAAGAATACCTGGAATGACTGATTTTGCTTTCATTTTTTATTTTTTTATTGCTGCGGTTATTGGCGTGTTCTTTATAACTACATGCTGTGGCTGCATACACAAGCGAATGTAATGATTAGTTGTGCAGAGGTGGTCGGTCCCTGCTTCAATTGTTGGTGGCTCAAACATCTAAGCTAAGCTTCAAAGTCAATGGTAAAAAATGGGAAATAAATGGTCCTCATCTTTTTCTGATTCAATCTAAAAATACAATCAGTTCATTATTAATGCGGTGTGAAATAAATCAAATAGGTATGCCAGTTATGAAATATCAGAAACAGAATAACCACAACAAAATATATCCATCGCTTGTAAGGAATTTTAAAAAATAAGGCGTCTCCAATTAATCCGATACCCGTCAACCACAGTAATGGTGTGTAAGATGGGGCTAACAATCCTGGTACACTATTACTCCAACTACTGTTTGGAAAATAGATTAGAATAAGCCAGGAAGCAAAATATACCAATGTTCCTGCAACAAATAAAGCAACCCCTTTTTTTTGTGCAGTGGTTGAAATTCTCAGCGGCATTAGGAATATTAAAATGAACATAATTGTCCGTGAAATATTTTCTCCATAAAGTAGAAAAGATGGAATGTTGTTCAAAAGCGTTTCAAGTACAGAGGATTTAGGTAATTTATTTGCCAATAAGATATTCCATACCAAAATGGGTATTGTTAAAAGGAAACAGTTAAAGAGATATTTTGGCAGATGGAATTGCCCATTCCGATAAATCAATAAAGATGTAGTAATCAAACCTGCTACTATCAATCCGGTGTCTTCCCATATTTCAAATTGAAATGCTGCACTAAAACCAATGATTGACCAAATAAAGGGAATGATAAGAATAGTTAGCGGAGATTTTTTAGCACTCATTAATAACAAGCCAAAGGTGAAAATTGTAGTTGGGCAAGGCAAGCCAAAGGTTGGCGAATAGGGATATACATGGCCAAAGAAATATCCTAAAACCGGATAACCAATCAGTGCGAATAATATCAGAACCATTCCTGTAATTCCATAGTTATCCTTTCGAAAATGAAACGACAGTTTGTTTTGAAAAACACCAAAAATTAAAAATAGAATTCCCTGAATAATAAATACACCGCCGAATAAATACGCAGCCTTATTTATTGTAGTGAAAAATGTCATGTGGTAAACAATGCCCATCCACAACCATAAAAATGAAAGAATGGTACTGATAATTTTGTTTGAAGAAGGATTGGGTTTTATTGCCAGATAAATTGCAGTTGCACTCATCACACAGAAAATAACCTGCATTGGAAAAACGGCCTGGTGATAGTGTTTAAACACCTCTAAGAATTGTTCTGTTGTAAAAGGAAGTTTCATTTTTCTTTAGCTATAAATTTTTCTTGTCTGGGTATTCCATTTTGATAGGCGGTATTTAATACCTGATTTATTTTGCTGCCACCCGCTGTGCAAACCGCTAAAAAAATGAATGCGGGAAATACGAACCAGAATAAAAATGTTTCGGGATACCTGAACGTCATCCATTCTTTCAGTAAACTGTAAAGCAACAAGTACATAATTGTAAGTAAGCATAAAGCGATAACAAAACTTATGAGAATAGCTTTTCTGAAAAGGAACCGCCGGTTAAAGTATGGCAACAATTTTTTCAACATGATGGCAGCAACTGAACCCGCTGCTGCTGAAGGTATCGCCATCAAAACCGAAAACACAGCAATTGAATACGCAATGGAAAAACCATTTGCCCATAAAATGGCAGCCCTTTCGCTGGGCGGCATAGTTTGTACAATAGTTACAGAGGAACGACTGATGGTATAAATTATCATCATCAACGCGTAAATAAAAACCGCCGCAACAGCAACCAGGGCGCCATTAAAAGCCACCATCTTAAGAGAAACGTGTGAACTGCTCTTTTCCATCTTCATTGTTTTTCTGCGTTTCGTTTAATACCCATCATCATTCCCGATTCCATAATAAAATGCAATGGCTCAAACAAACCGTAATAATAAAGAGCTGCAAATTTGCTTTGCCTTACTTCCATGGATGGATACCGAACAATTAATCTTGTATGCTTTGCATCAACAGGCTGCAGATAAAATGTCCATCCACTGAGGGAATAATATTCATTCGGCTTAAACAACGACACCAATGCATAACCTTCATTTTTTCCGTAATAAACAGTATCACCCGGTTGAGGATTTTGCCATTCGGGATGAATAGTAACTGCGTTTACCATCATTGCCCCAAACAAATTTTCTAACCAATAATAGCTGTTAAAGCCTCCACGGTTTTGCCCTGTTTGTGCAATCCACGGCCCTACTTTTTCTTTTGGCGCATTAATGTTGATGGCCCTGGTAGAGACAATTCTATTTGAAGAAATAACGTCGTCATCTGGCAACTGCATGTGTAGTTCGGCAGTTGTTGCTCCCCAGTTACTGTGCAATGGACGGATAGCAATCCAATAGATAAATGCGATAAACACGTAAAAAAGAAGAACGTATTTTATAAAACGTTTTATCCTTTTCATGCTATTGAATTTTTTTGTTCATAAGATAGCCGCCCAAACCTGTAAGCCATAACATAATGGGATAAGCCACCCATCTTTCAATGCCGCCAATACCAATAAAGGAGATAAGAGTTGCCGAAGCAAATACAGCTACAAACCAGGTTAGCAGCGCAACAAAACCAAATAAAATACTTACATACTTAAATGGAGGCGAAACAATTTTAAAGGAAGTGATGGCACAAAATCCACCCGACAAAAATGTTAGCATGGCAGCCATGCCATGATAAGGGCGTACGTTTCCGGGAAAAATTCCTACACCAACCAGGCCCAAACCAAAGAGAAGAACAGGGATACTGAAAAGTAGTTTCTTAAAATATTTATGCTGATAAAATGATGCTACTAAAACCATTAAACCTGCCAGCAGCATTACGGTATTAAAAATGGTTGAAGACGGTTGGTAGCTAACACTGTTTGGTTGTCTTGTTGCGCCAAGGTCGCTGATTTCATTTTTAAAAGTAGTGTACCCTGCCGGATAAAAAGCTTCGGCGGTAATGATACCCATCAGCACAATGGCGCCGGCAAAAAAATAAAGTAAACCTGAAAGTTTTATGTTGTTCATAAGTTCTGCTTATAAAATTTATTGTGTTTCAAACATGCTCCACCGCTCCTGAACAGCTACATTGTATTCAATGCTTTTCAATGTAAATTTTCCATACACAAATGCTCCGTCGGGGTAATGCCAAATTGTTTCGCCGTACTTCCAAATAATATGTCCATCTATTTCTGTATAGTCTTTTACCGGTGTAGAAAAACGGTATCGCTTCATCTGCGAAACGGCGTAGCGGTCGTCCGAAGTGAAGTTTATCAATTGCCCTTTTTCATTAAAATAAAGCACTGCGCTTATCTTATTCACTCCATTTGTAAAAATTGCTTTGGCCGATAAGCTATCAATCAACGTCCAGCTAATTCTTTCGTCAATCATTGTTGCCGGCGCCATCAGGCACATATCGTTGAAAACAGTAACTGTCTCCGCCTGGTCCATTTCAATACCTTTTACATTTACCACATTCAACAATCCAAATAATTTAATCTGCATGGTGGCCGTCTTGTTTTGGTAACGATGATAGCCCGGCACGGTAATGCCAAACATGGTTGCTTTCATAAAAAACAACCTTGTTGGTGCATCAAAGAAATTATACTGCACAGAATTAAATTTAAACCACCCCTTACCTTTATCCCGCATTTGGCCATCAAAAACAACTTTCATGTTGTTTACTTTCGGCTTGCCAATAACGCCGCAGTACCGCAAGTATTTTTGAAGAGGAAGCGGCAGTGACCGAACATCAGCTTCGGTTACTACATCCGTTTGAATACTTCCTGTTCGCAACAAGCCAGCTTTCACATCATGCTTATACTGTGTCTCAAAATTTTGACTTGCCCAACCGGCAATAGCAACCAATAAAATAACTACGTTGGCTATGGTTCCAAACTTTGCATCATGCCATGTGCTTACAATAAGAAATTGCGAAATGAGGATGGCAACAAGGGCAACAAAGGGCCAGCTTATACTCTTTAGCAGAAATAAAATGGTTGCTGCAACAAACAACAGAGCAGTAGCCAGCCACAGCATACCGGCGGGTTTGGAAATTTCTTTTGTTAGCTGTGTTATGTTGCCATAGCTAAATGCTTTGGCAAAGCCCATAAAATGTAGAAGGCCATGGACAAGCATGATGAAAGCAAAAAGGTATTTAAGCATAAAATTATTTTGTGTACTTCACATGATCATAAATCGCCGCACCCCGGAAATATTTTTTTTGTTGGATGTGGTGAGAGAGCAAAAGGCTGCGCTATCTGTTTATTAGATTGGATGGATAAAGTCATCTTCCCCACAAAAGGTGTGAACAGCAAAAGTCCTGGTATCATCATTGTAATTATCATCGGCTTATTTTCATTTATGTTGCGGTAAATCTGGAAAAATTTCCTTTTTATGCCTTGACAGGGTTTTTGGTTTCAACATAACCACGAGCAATATTCCCAAAGCGGTTATTAGAAAGCCCATATAGTTCGCTATATTTTCGTTAGCAACATCTGCCGTAAAGGCAATGTCAATGGTAGAATGAAAAACCGCGCAGATTAGAATGCTTCCTCTGGTACTGTTGTAGAGCCACGTTAATAAAATACTTCCTGTAAGCAAACTTAAAACCCAACCAATGACCGCCACAGAATTCATGGTTGTATAGCCCGGCCGGTAATAGAATAATGGTAAATGCCACAATGCCCAAAACGCTGTCAAAACGATGCTTGCACTTAAGGCATTCATTTTGGCCTGCAAGCGAGGCAACGCAAATCCACGCCAGCCGGTTTCTTCGCCCAAACCAAAGAACACCAGGTTGTAAATGAAAAACGTAAGCCAATGAAATTGTGGGAATTCTTTTGAGGTAAGCAGTCCTGATAGATGAACGGGGGTTTTATCTACAAAGAAGCAGATAATTAAAGCAACCAACAGAAGTACAAAAGGGCTTAACAACGCAATCATTAAATAAACGATTGGCTTAAATTGAAAACATTTTTTCAAAAGATTTTTTACTCCCTCCTTCTTTAAAAATATCCATGTAGTGAGGACGGAGGCTATCAATGGACCTAGTCCGCCAAGGGCATGTTGATACGGCACCGTTGTTAGGTTGGTCCATCCAAAAACATAACCGTATAGCGGCAACCAAATCAGCCAGGAGATTAGGTAGGTCAAGCCAAAATAGGTAAGTAATTGTTTCATCTTGATAAATACACTTTATAAAAAGTAACGTGCTGGTAAGAAGCTGACTGGAAATAAATGTTCATAGGTTTTTTTACTTGGGTGACATATTGTTTGAGCGATTGTATAATCCTCTAACCTTGGGCAACAAGGCCACAAAAAGAATGGCAATAGCGATTGCCATATACAGCGAATGCAACCAATGCACGGCGTGAAGAATGGTCATTTCTGTTTGCAGCCAGGTGATTAAAGCGAAGGCACCATAGATGCAAAACGTCCAGGCCCAATACATGTCTTTGTAGCAATTAAAGTATTCGGCAAATTTGCTGACTGGCTTTTTTATCAAAGCAAATACAAGCAGCACAGGCATCAATCCAAGTATGGTAAACAAAACAATTCCGGGCACCAAGAAATTATGAAAAGGGGAATGGTCTAACATAGATAAAGGCATTCGTAATAATTTCCCAGATGGTGAAATGATAAACACGCCGCCGCCAAACAGGGCTCCCAAACCCAGAAAGGCTAACAAAAACAAGAGCATATTTCTTGAGGTAGTTGCTTTCATAACTGCTTTAAAACTTTGGGTGCTTTTAAAATAGTAAGGCGGGAACGCTTCTCAACAATTGTGTCAACGCTATTCCTTCTAAAGAAAAGCGCAAGCATCAACATGGTGGCCGGCGCCGTTACGGCCCAGGGAATGGCCAGCAGTAAGAGATTGTTGGAGAAAGTTGGATAGAAATAAACAAAAGCAATGACCGGTGTAACAGCCGCATGAATAAGGAATGAAAAACGCACCCATTTTTGAAACCCTTGCCGGTTTAGTGCAGGCACTGCAAACAATACGGCAAGGCCCATGAAGATGTAACCCATTGCATCAAAATCCCAAAAAAGCGAATGTGGAGTTTGCGCCAAAAGCTGAATATCGTTCGCCGTTCCTTTTATCGTCATCGGGATTACCGTAGCGAGTTGCACCACGTAATTAATCATAACAAAGGCCGCATACAAGGTGGTAAAAATGAGTGCGCCATGCGTCCAAAATTTTTTGTCTTGCTGTGTTGTATGGTGCAAGGCCAGCATGGCAATTAGAAACGGGAGCGGCACGCAAAGTGAAAAGCCGAAAATTAAAACCTGGTCCCATGGAAACTGCAACACACCAATTAGTTGTAACAATTGAACGATAAAAAAAAGTACGAGTGCAACAGCCGCAATCGTAGCCGACCAAAAGCCAATGTTGTAAATAGTTCTATTCATTGTTTTGTGGTTGAAGAGTTGAAAAACTTCCTTGCCAGTTAACGGTTTGAATTTCTTTCAAAATGTTTATTGTTCAAACAAACTCCTGGCTACTTGCTTATCATGACTGTAGATATCTTTTCTAAAATTCAGCAGTCCATCACTGTCCACCCACGCTGTGAAATAGGTGATATAAACCGGTACTTCGTCTTTCAGCGTTACCCATTTTTCTACGGAGGCATTCATGGCCTCATTTATCTTTTCTGTGGTCCATTCCGGTTGGTTGCGTAATAAGTAAGTAGCCAGTTTAACCGGTTCAGCAAGCCGCATACAACCATGACTAAACGCTCTTGATTCATTTGAGAAAAGCGACTTTGCCGGTGTGTCGTGAAAGTAAAT
>JANLXV010000520.1:0-4985 GCA_031365305.1 Chitinophagaceae bacterium | reverse complement strand
TTAAGAAGTCTTTCTGCAAGAAAAGACGAAGCAAAAGATGCCGGCGCTGCTGATTGTTATCAAAGAGTGTATGAGGCAGAAAGACCTGAATTGTTTTTTAAATCTTTACCACATCGTGTTGCAGGGCATGGCGGCATAGTGAATATCAGGAAGGACTCTGCCTGGAATGTGCCTGAGCCGGAGCTTGCATTATTTATAAATTCTCATGGAACAATTCAGGCTTATACGATTGGGAATGATATGAGCTCAAGAAGTATTGAAGGCGAAAATCCGTTATATCTGCCGCAGGCGAAAATGTATGAGCGAAGTGCAGCATTAGGGCCGTGTTTGTATATTATTCAAAATGCTATTTTGCCTGAAACAGAAATATATTTAACCATTAACCGCAATGGTGTATTAATGTATGAAGGGCATGGGCCCATCAGCCGTATGAAAAGATCATTGACAGAGTTAGCAGAATATTTATTCCGTGGTTGTGATTTTAATTGCGGTGTTTTTTTGATGACGGGCACATGCCTCGTACCGCCAGATCATTTTACGCTACAGGAAGATGATGAAGTCATGATTTCAATTGATGGGATAGGGACGTTGGTTAATATGGTTGGCGTTAGATAATGGAGGAGTTTGCGTAATACTAAGAGTTATGCAAAAAAAAGGAATCAATTACTTTATAATTTCAATTTTAGTAAGCAATATTTCAATTTTTATAACGCTGTTTATTAATCATAAAATAGCCGAAGAATACTTAAAATCAAATGGAAAAAGTAGGGCTCTTTTTGGAATAAAAGAGTTGCTACAATTTAATTATCAATACTATGTCGTCATTCCAGGAATCGTTTCATGTATTCTTTTAATACTTGCAATAAAAATTGGTATCCCGACGGGTAAAACCATTACAGCAGCGCTTTTAAGCTTACTTGCTATTACAATTGTTTTTGTAAGAATTTGGAGAATATTTATTTGAGATGTTACACTGATTCCATCAGCCTATCGCCTGCACCATTGCCTTTACTTCATTTTCATCAGCGATGTATACATTACCATAATCACTTACTTCTTTGTTGATATATGTGACAGGATTAGGCGCAATTTTTCTTGCGGAAGAATGAAACTCAGTTGCGCCACATGCTTCTTTAAGTTTTAAAATGTTTGATGAATTTACGCCGGCGCCAGGCATAATAATAATGCGGTTACCGGCCTGCTTTACGAGTTGCGAAAGCAAGGCTGCCGCATCCGGCGCAGCACATTTTTGCCCTGAGGTGAGTACTCTTTCACAGCCGCAACTGATAATATCTTCAAGCGCTTCAAAGGGATCAGGTGCGCAATCAAAAGCCCTGTTGCACGTAACACCCATATTTCCTGCCCATCCCACTATGCGTTTAAACCTTTCAGTATCTATCCTGGCATCTATGGTTTGTACGCCAACCGAAATGCCATCGCAGCCCAATTGCCTGCATATCTCTATGTCATCTTTTAAAATAGCAAACTCCTCATCTGTGTAAAAATAATTTCCTGATCTGGGCCGTAAAATGGGATATAATAAAATAGAAATTTTTTCTCTTGCCTGTTTAATAGTTCCATAGCCTGGTGTGGTGCCGCCTTCAATAGGATTGTCGCAAAGTTCAACTCTTGCAGCACCAACCCTCTCTGCAATAATGCAGGACTCAATATGAAATGCACAAACTTCAAGTATAGCTTTTTTGGGTATCACGTCCATTAGTAAATGATCTTTAATGATGAGAAGTGGTATTACTTATTAGTTGAATCGGTTGAGGTGCAATTCAGATCTTTTTTAATCAATGACTTCAATGTATTTTTTAACCACATAGGCACATAGGAATATATAGATAAGGGCTAATAAAATAGCACATAGAATATTTTCTTTATTTATAAAAACTCTCAGCAGGTATCACCTGTTCAACGGTATTACTTTTTACAGAGTAAGAAAAGCCCGGCTGCAAACTATAGCCGCCATACTCTCCTTTTTTATTGATGGCTATAAAGCCGACCTGTATGGTTTTAGATCTTTCAGGGCTGCGTTTAATTATCCTTGCAACGGCTTCTTTGCAAGCCATTGCCGGGCTTTTGCCCTGGCGCATTAATTCTACCACCAGGTGAGAGCCAACAATACGGATCACTTCTTCACCTACCCCTGTAGCTGTTGCGGCCCCTATTTCATTATCAACGTATAGGCCTGCGCCAATAACCGGCGAGTCGCCAACTCTGCCATGCATTTTAAAGGCAAGCCCGCTCGTAGTGCATGCACCACTTAAATTGCCATCAGCATCCATCGCCATCATGCCAATAGTATCGTGATTTTTAACGCCGCCTGGCATAGGGTCTTTATCCTTATCATACAGCCGGTTTTCGATATTCATTTCAGGGTTATATTTAGATGTCTTCAGCCATTCTTTCCAATCTCTTTCACTTTTTTCTGTAAGAAGATTTTCTTTTTTAAAGCCATTAGCTAAAGCAAATTGTAAGGCACCATCGCCCACTAAAATAATATGCGGCGTTTTTTCCATCACTAACCTTGCTACCGAAATAGGATGCATGATATGCTCCAGGCACATCACTGAACCACAGCCATATTTCTCATCCATAATGCACGCATCAAGTGTAACTTTTCCATCCCTGTCTGGTAAGCCTCCGTAGCCAATGGTTTGATTATTTGGATCTGCTTCCGGTATTCTAACGCCGGCCTCAACCGCATCAAGCGCCCTGCCACCTTTTGCTAACACATCCCATGCGCCTACGTTTGCGGTCTTACCAAAGTCCCAGGTAGATATGACGACAGCATTGCCTTTTAGCGTTTTTGTTTTACTTGTTCCTGCAGCCGTAACATTGCTGCCACTCATTGCAGCAGCAGATCCAATTGCCGCTGATTTTAAAAAATGTCTTCTTGAAGATGCCATTAGTAGTATTTAAATAATTGAATAAGCTTTCTAAAACCGGGTAATACATCAGAATGATTGCCTGTCAGTAAAAATAAAAGGGTTTTCTATTACATCACCTTTGCCGGACGTGACCAATGCCGCCATGGATTTGCCCATGGCTTCAAGATCTGTTGCGATGGTTGAAATGCCATCGCCAATAACGCTTTTTAAATTGGTTTCATTATAACTAAGTATACCAAGGTCTTTGCCCAGCTTCCATTGTTTTTCTTTTGATAAATTTACCAGCTTAACTAAGTCATCATCATTTACAAGAATATAACCATCACCTTTTTTAACTTCGCTTGTTACAAAACTGTTTTTAATGCCTGATACCAGGCCTGCTTTTTTTGAAAATTTATTAAAACCTGAAGCAATATCTTTTTTTGTGATGTCATCAGGCATTACAAGGAACAGGCGCTTATACCTGGAAACTGATTTTATGTTTGATGACAGCATGGTGTAAATATCCTTTTCTAAATTTTGATAGACACCTGCATGCTCTTTTTTATATTCTTTGTAACCTACATCAAGTAAAAAAGTTTTTTTTGAATCCAGTTTTAAAAGAATGGTCAGCGTTTCACTGTTAACCTCTGGTATTATTATAAAGATGTTATAATACCCAGCCTGTTCTTTCAAAAGCGTTTCAAAGGTTTTTATATCATGTTGGTGAAAGTAAATATGTAATGTCCAGCTTTTAGGTAAGTTATTTACCAGCGCATTAAACAAAGCTTCTTTATAAGCTGTAAATGTGTTGAACAACAGGAAAATTCTTTTATCCTTTTTTGTTTGCGTGCCGGAAATAAAATACCCTTTGCCAGGTATGGAATCAATAAGACCTGAGGCCCGCAGATCATTGTAGGCCGAAAAAACTGAACCTCTTGCCAGGGAGAATTCTTCCGAAATTTTATTAACGGAAGGCAATACATCATCTTTTAATAAAGTGCCATTTTCAATATTCCTGCAAATAGATTGAACGATTTGTTTATAAACAGGCACGGCGAGGGTTGCATCAATTTGTATTAAGTCAGCAATTGGTTTCCGCATTAAGCCGTTCTTTGACTATAAATGTAATAATTTTTATGATAAAAACATAAACAGGTATATACTGGTATACATGTATAACAATTTCATAACCCGCAACTACTAATTTGATTGAGTGTCATAAAACCTCATGGTGCCGCCTTAAGTTCAAGGATCACACTTGTTCTGTCCCTGTCAATACGGGGATTGATACCTACCGACATCAGGTATTCCCCTGAATAGGCACTTCCTGCAGTTATAGGAGAAACGGTGCCCGGGTATGAATTGATCTCATTGACCATGTATTTCGTCTTTGGGTTCAGGCCTTTAAGTTTAATAGGATCAATAGTAGAAGACGTGGCGTAGCGGTTTGAAGTAAGATAAGTAAATACCACGCTGCGGGTTTTACCTGAATCTATATACATGAGAGACGCAACATTATTTTCATGCGGATCAGATAAACGGTAAAGATCGCCATGAGAGATAAGATCGCTTACAGATTTGTAGTTCAATACTGCTTGTTTTGCAAACACAAGATCTTTCTCGGGGAGCTTGCTTACTACAATATCAAAGCCCAGTTTGCCCATCATGGCTACATCTACTCTAAATTTCAACGGTACTTTGCTCCAATCGGTAACATGGTTGCAAGATGCAATGGATGGAAAGAAATAGGAATTTTCCCATTGGATAAAAATGCGTTCGAGAGGATCTGTATCATCGCTTGGCCAATACTCCGTAAAATATTTCAGCGCTTCATAATCTACACGGCCACCACCACCGCTGCACAACATCATGGGGAGCGTGGGATATTTTGCCCGTAATTTTTTTAATACGCTATACAGGCCATTTACATAATCTACGTACAACCGGCTTTGCGGCATCTTTTTCTTTTCAAGATATTTTGAATGCGCATTATAGATAACCGCATTACAATCCCATTTTAAAAAGGCCAGCGTTGGATTTTTTATGAGCAATGAATCGATGACGCCATAAACAAATTGCTGCACTTCAGGATTTGACAAATCCAGC
>JANLXV010000411.1:0-4185 GCA_031365305.1 Chitinophagaceae bacterium | reverse complement strand
CCGTTTTATAACAAGATTGTCTGTTAAAAAATATTTTACCCGGATGCTGTAATTGTTTTGAAGCGGATGTTTTTCATTGCGTGTTTTGCGGCTGATGTATTCATCTTTTGCTAATGGTTTAATACGCCGTACAATTCTTTTATCCGCAGTAAAAAAATAAGCAAAGGAAAAAGCGATCAATAAAATAAGACCGCCGGCAAAGCCCGCTGCAGCAATAATAAATTCAGAGGATAACATGAGTTCATTGTACAAATCAAACCCGGCCGCATTTATAAAATACACCACTAAAAAAACCAGCGGGATAATACTGTTGTTAATACAATACTTTAAAAATGGCTTTGATGTGGTTGCCAAAAAACGGTAACGCTTGCTATGTAATATAAATGTTGTGATGTGCCAGCTCATAATAAATACACCGATAGCTGCGCCTACAATAGCTGCGCCTGCAGCATTCACCGTACCTAAGTACTCAGGGGCAAGAAATAACGCGTTGGCCCCAAAGTTTTTCATAAAATGACCGCTGATAGTGCTGAATAAAATAAACCAGAATAAAAGGAGCACCTGGAATTTACGAAAGTGAAGCAGCAGCAACTGGATAGGAAATGAAAAATAAAAATTGCGCAACAGCTTCATCAGGTATAATATAAATAACTAATGTACAGGTAAAGCTTTACATATTATAACATGTATGAAATACTAACCTGTTTTTAACCATTGATAGTATAATGTGGTAATTAATATAGATGAAAAGAGCAGATGTAAAGGTTGCGCAATAGCAGGCATATTAAAATATGACATTACTATGCCAAGGAAAATGTTGGCAAGTACCGTAAACAGGATCAACCTGCCGCCTCCTTTCATTCCCGGGATATTTTTATATTTTATATACAGGTAAATACATAAGCTGGCTACGATAGTTGAAAATGTGCGGTGCACATCAAACACATTACCCAGCCTGCTTATCCAGGTATCGCGGTGTTGAAAATTTAATGATGCGGAGATGTGATCTACCTGTTCTCTAACCTGTGTGCCCAATGCAACCTGTATAAGGCTTGCAAAAATGGTGACAGCGCTTATAATTTTTAATCGCTTGTTTTTATAAAGCGTTACCGGCGGATCACATACAAAAATTACCGTAACAGAAAGCGCCGCAATTAATAGAGCCACGATCATGTGCGTGGTAACTTTAATTACTTCAAGGTTTGCTTCTACTACTTTACTGCCAAGCCAACCCTGCAAACCGGTGACTAACAATAAAGCAAGGCAAAGCCATAAAAGTGGAGGCTTGCTTTTGCGGAATTTAATGCTCCATAAAAATTGTATAAAAAGTAAAAGACCAAGAATAGCCCCCAGTAAACGGTTTATATATTCTATCCAGGTGTGATAGGCATTAAATGAAAGATCAACATATTTAAAAGCATACAGTTCTTTATAATTAGACGGCAACTGAGTTTCATTGGTTGGCGGCACCCATCTGCCAAAACACTTTGGCCAGTCAGGGCAACCCATACCGCTTTGTGTCATCCGTACTATACCACCCGCAAGAATTACAAGGAAAACAGTAACCATGATCATTTTTGAAAACTTAATAAAAGCTGCAAGTGAATTCATTGTGCAAATCTATTTGGTAATGAAACTGGTTTTAATTTTTATTTTTGAGCGATTGTTACTGCCTTTCTTTCATAATAGGTTTTTAGAAGCCGGTGTAGATGAAGCCGGACGTGGATGTTTTGCCGGACCTGTGTTTGCCGCCGCCGTTGTGCTTCCAAAAGATTTTCACCACCCGCTTTTGAACGACTCAAAGCAGCTAACCCATGAAGAACGGGATGTATTAAGACCAATAATTGAGAAGCAATCCATTTCTTATTCCGTAGCAAGTGTTTGTAATAATGAAATTGACTCTATAAACATTTTACAGGCGTCTTATAAGGCCATGCACATTGCGCTTGATAGGCTTAAAACAAAACCATCTTTATTATTGATTGATGGAAACCGTTTTAAGCCTTATAAAGATTATCCGCACCAGTGTGTTATAAAAGGCGATGGCATGTATAATTCTATTGCGGCTGCAAGTGTGCTGGCCAAAACTTACCGGGATGCTTACATGCAAAAGCTTCACCGGAAATATAAAATGTATGGCTGGAAAACGAATAAAGGATACGGCACACCTGAACACCGCTCAGCTATCAAGGAATACGGCATTTGTGAGTATCACCGTAAAACGTTTAGCATGTTGAGTTGTTATGTTACAGAACAAACGGAGGGTAAACAGGAAATTGAAGATCAGACCTCCCATCCAATTGTTGTTGATTGCGTTTTATAATTCCTTTAAATCTGTTTGTTGACTTCATCAGTTTAAAAAAACATCCGGAAATCTGTGTAATATAGAGGTATGCCATCCTTCGAAACAAGGTAGAAAACAATTAAAAGGCTTCTTTATTTTAATATACTTTTTAAGATGCTTTAATTTTATCTGCTGAAAGTACTGCCGGAGTTAACTGTACATCATTCGTATGAAAAAGCAAACAATTTTCCTCGCATCTTCATCCGAGTTAAAGGATGACAGAGATCAGTTTGAAATTTATATTGGCCGAAAAAACAAGCAACTTTTTGAAAAAGGTATTTTTTTTGAACTAATCCTATGGGAAGATTTTCTTGATGCTATGTCTCAAACCCGTTTACAGGATGAGTATAATAAAGCCATCAGTGAATGTGATATCTTCATTATGCTTTTTTTTACTAAAGTTGGTAAATACACTGAAGAAGAATTTGATAAAGCTTTCAGCCGGTTTAAAGCCACCAGTAAGCCTAAAGTTTTTACGTATTTTAAAAATGCCCCTGTTTTAACCGGCAACCTAAATGAGGATATAATTTCTCTTCTTCAATTCAAAAATAAATTATTTCAACTCGGTCATTATATTACCACTTATACTTCCATTGATGATCTTAAATTTCAGTTTGACCAGCAATTGGATAAATTAACTTCCGATGGCTTTATTGAATTTGAGAAAGATGTGACCAACCAAAAAATCAGCACAGGCCCGTGCGAAAACATGGAGTTTACTGATAGTACTGTGAATGACGTATTTTCAAGACTGTGCAAATTACATAGCGAACTTAGAATAGAGTTTTTACCTGCGGAGATATTATTACCTGAACTGGATGCTTTATTTAACCGCAAAACTTTCCGCTTTGAAAAATTAAGAAATTGTCCTGAACAACGCTGGGCCGATCGCCTCGATTCAGGATATCAAACGCTCAGGCTTCTGGAATGCTATGCCAGGAATGTAAGAGAAAAAGCTGCTGATAAATTTCCTCTTTACCAAAAACTTTTGAGAGAAGCGGATGGCTATTGTATGCAAATGGGAACGCTGCTTTTTGAACCCTCTGTTGATTATAATGAAATTGAATCGCATATTGGCAAAAGCACTTTTAAAGAGCATTTGTCAGAGCAAATAAAATTTGAAAAAGGCCAAAGTAAAAAACCTATTATACCTGATGATATCAATGACCCTATTCAGCAACATTGCGACGAGGCCATATCGCTAATGGATCAGATAATGAAAAAAAGTTAATCAGTAAAAGCAATGGTGCCGTTTTTTTTAATAAATATATACAGACAAATTAAACCTTCAATATTCAAACTCGCCAACACCCTGGCGTGTTACTGTCCATTCTGCAAGCGTACAATCAATAATGGTAGAAGGTGTCATTCCGCCCATGCCGCCATCAATTACCATATCAACCTGGCCGCCAAACTTCTCATAAATAATTTCCGGATCTGTATATTCCTCAACCATGTCTCCCGGAAGTGTGGTACTTAAAATAGGATTGCCTAACGCTTCCAATATGCCTTGGCAAATATTATTATCAGGTATCCTTAGGCCAATGGTATCTTTTTTACTTTTTAAAATTTTAGGAACCATTTTAGAGGCAGGTAAAATAAATGTAAAAGGTCCTGGTAAATATTTTTTTAAGATCCTGTAAAGCGGTGTATCAATACTTTTGGTATAGTCGCTCAAATGGCTCAGGTCGCGGCAGATAAAACTCAGCTGTGCTCTTTGAGGGTCGATATTTTTTATTTTACAGATACGCTCCACCGCTTTATGCTGCAGGATATCACAGCCCAGCCCATAAATGGTATCAGTAGGATAAATAATTACCCCACCATCTTTCAGGCATTCG